>CAXTRW010000007.1:0-2557 GCA_964246765.1 uncultured Acidobacteriaceae bacterium
GGACGGCAACGTGGAGCGGGTCATGGCGCGGGTGCTCGGCCTCGCCGCGCCCGCAGAGGCCGCGATCCGCGCGGGCGCGGCAGCGATGCTGGACGCGGGGCGGCCGGGCGATTGGAACCAGGCTGTAATGGAGCTGGGCGCAACGGTTTGCCTTCCGAAAGCGCCCCTGTGCCTGCACTGCCCGGTGCAGCCGTGGTGCGGCACGCGCGGCGAGCATCCGTCGGCTGCGCGCAAGCCCAGGACGGCGGGTTCAGTCCGCTACGGGGTCGCCCTACGCGACGGCGGGGCCGAGGTGCTGCTGCGGCAACGCGCGGCGGACTCGTCGCTGATGGCCGGGATGTGGGAGCTTCCGGAGCTCGCCGCGGAGCAGAGCGAGGGAGAGGCAGCGCTGCGATTGCGCCACAGCATCACCGTAACCGACTATGCGGTGAGCATCGTGCGTTTGGGAGAATGCGAGGCCGCCGAAATTGCGGGACCGCTGCGCTGGGCACCTATTCCCGAGCTGCCGGGGCTACCCCTAACCGGACTCGCGCGAAAAGCGCTGCGGCGGCTCGGGCTATGGCCGGCCGCGGGCTAGGGGCATTTTTTGTCAAGGGACGAAGATGGTACCCGAGCGGAGTGCGGCTGGATCAAGGTGCCATGCCGCGGGCGGCAAGCAGGCGATTGGCGCAGTAGATCAGGGCAGAGCCTAGAAAAAGCACGGGAAGCAGCCGCACCCTGGAGCGTCCGGCGGCGCCGCGCAGCTGCGGCAAAAAATCCCCGGTGGCCATTTGCAGAAAAAACCCCGCTGCGAGCACCAGAAGCACCACCGAGGCTCGAGGTGAGAGCGTCCACCAAACAGTGAGCAGGCCGCCCAGGAACGGGGCCGCGGCATCGGCCAGCAGAAAGCCGTAGTCAGCGCGGGTGGGCGATCTGCCTTTAGTGGTGAGCAGAACGGTGTTCATGCCGTCGCCGAAGTCGTGAGCGGCTATGCCCAGCGCGACCGCGTAGCCGACGACGTGCGACGCGGCGTAGGCAGCGCCGATCGCGAGGCCGTCGCGAAAGCTGTGCGAGATAAGCAGGGCGGCGCCGAAGCGTCCGTGGAGGCGCGAGTGTTCCCAGCCGTGCAGCGCTTCATCGATGCTGAAAAACAAGAGAAACGCGAGCAATGTGAGCCCGAGCACGCTCGCGCTGCGGAGCCCTGCCGCGCGCCCCAGGTCGATCGCTTCAGGAAGCAGGTCGAGAAACGCGGCCCCCAACAGCAGCCCCGCGCCCGCTGCGAACAAAAACGAGACGTAACGCCGGAGATGGACCGCGAGCAGCCCGCCGAGCAGGGTGGAGACCACGGGGACGGCCAGAAGCAGGAGCGGCATCTCGATAATGATAATACGTTTGCAGTAGCGGCCGAATGCCGCGGGAGTCCTCGGGCGTTACTATGGGAGCGTGTCGTTCCTCCCACAAATCTCCCCCGTTCGCCGAAACCGCTTGCGCATTGTTTTCCCGGCCGTCGCCCTGCTTTCCATTCCGTTTGCGAACGCCGAAACGCCCTGCTTCCCATCCTCCGCAGAGCCCCAGGAGCTCGCGGACGCCTCCTTCAGCCGCGGCAGCACCTATGTGCCGGTAGACAGCTGGGTCTACCCCGCTCTGGATCGCCTGCAGGCGCTAGGCTATCTGCCCGGCGCCTTCCTAGGCTTGCGCCCCTGGACGCGTCTGAGCATCGCGCGCATGGTTGCGGCAGGAGAGGCGCAAATGCAGAACGACGAGCGGGAGTGGATGCTGTTGGTGCAGCAGCCCGGCGCGGAGCCGGGCGCGGGCGGCGGCAAGGAGGCCCGCGCGCTGCTCGGCTCGCTGCGCGCCGAGTTCGAGCCCGACCTGAACCGCTGCGGCGCGCATGTCGAGCCGGACACCGTCTACTCGCTCACGCGCGGCGTTACCGACACTCCCCTGCGCGACAGCTTCCACCTGGGCCAAACCATCGTGAACGATTACGGACGGCCCTACGAAGCCGGGATCAACGAGTACACGGGCGCAAGCGGCCGCGCGGAGTACGGCCGCTTTTCGCTCTATTTCCGCGGCGAGTACCAGCACGCGCCCTCCGCGCTCGGCTACTCCCCGGCCCTGTTTACGCTGTTGAGCCAGGGCATCGACCTGATCCCCGTAGCATCCAACCCGGTCCAGGCCACCATCCCGCTCGGGCCCATTGCGACGGCCAACGATTTTCGCATCCTCGAAGCGAATGCGTCGTTCCGCATCCTCGGGCACCAGATTTCCTTCGGCAAGAGCGACCACTGGATGGGCCCCGCCGCCGGCGGATCGTTCGCCTGGAGCAACAACGCGGAAAACATCTACGCGTTCCAGATCGACCGCGCCGACCCGCTCCACGTGCCGCTCTTGTCAGACCTGATCGGGCCCATCCGCTACGACTTTTTCGTCGGCAGCCTGAAAGGCCACACCGCGCCGAACTCGCCCTGGGTCCACGTGGAAAAGCTCTCGTTCAAGCCCACGCGCAATCTCGAGGTCGGCTTTGAGCGCACCGCGATCTGGGGCGGCCGGGGCCACGCGCCGATCACGGTCCACC
>CAXTRW010000007.1:2574-34912 GCA_964246765.1 uncultured Acidobacteriaceae bacterium
GTGCAAAACATCTCGGTCGCGGAAAAGAACTCCCGCGACGACCCCGGCGCTCGCTTCGGCACCTTTGATTTCTCCTACCGCGTCCCGTTTTTGCGCGATTGGCTGACGATCTACACTGACTCGCTCGTCCACGACGACGTGAGCCCGATCAGCGCGCCGCGGCGCTCCGGCCTGCGCCCGGGGCTCTACCTGTCCCACTTGCCCGGCGCGCCCAAGCTCGACCTGCGCCTGGAGGCCGCGACCACCGACCCGCCGGTCAGCAACTCGTTTCGCGGATCGTTTCTCCAGTGGGAAAATGTGCAGCAGCAGGGGACCACCAACAAGGGCTTGCTGTTCGGCGACGCGATCGGCCGCGAGGACAAGGGCGGCAATGCGTGGCTCACCTACCACCTCTCCCCCGAGGAGCAGGTCCAGCTCTCCTGGCGCGGGGTCAAGGCGGCCAAGGACTTCATCCCCGGCGGAACCACGCAGAACCAGTTCCGCGCGGATGCGACCAAACGCTTCGGCGCGGAAAAGGACATAGCAGTTCACGCCTCAGTGCAGTACGAGGCGTGGAAAGCGCCCGTGTACCGCACAGGCGCGCAGTCCGACACCACGGTCGAGGGCGGGGTTCTCTGGTACCCGCACAAGCTCCCGCGGTTCTGATCATCGCGCCGCATCGAGCAGCGCGGCCCACGTCGCCCGCGCGGTCTCGCGCCAGTGGAACAACTGCTGCCGGGCGTGCCCGCGCGCGATCATTCGCTCTCTCAGTTGAGGGTCGAGCAGCAACGAAGCAACAGTCTGCGCCATCGCCTCAGGGCTGTTCGGGTCGAAGTAAGCGACCGCGTCCCCGCAAACCTCCGGCATGGAGGCCGCGTTGGAGCAAGCCACCGGGCAGCCCAGCGCCATCGCTTCCAAGGGCGGCAGGCCGAAGCCTTCGTAGACGGAAGGAAAGACGAAACATGCCGCGTTTTCGTACAGCGCGCGCAGCTCGCCTTCGCTCAGGTAGCCGGTTCGCACCACTCCCTCCTGGGGCGCCCCCGTTTCGCCGAATATGCGCGAGTTCGCTCCCCCGGCCACCACCAGCTTCCACGTGCCCGCGTGCAGGTCGCGCAATCGAGGAAAAGCCGCGAGCAGCCCGGCAAAATTTTTATTCGCGTTCGCGGAGCCGACGCCGAGGATGTACGTGCGCGGCTCGAGCCCGAGTCGCGCCAACACAGACGGGTCCGCCGGCGTTCTCAAGGCATGTTCATGGCCCAGCGGCGTCACCTGTACGCGGCCCGCGTCGACTCCGAGCTGCGTGATCAGCTCGCGCTTTGAGAACTCGGAAACCGTAAGCAGGCGCAAACGGGGGTTCCGGACCGCCCGGCGATGATGCCAGCGGTACCACGCTCCATAACGCGGCGAATAGGCCCCCGGCGTTGAGAACACGCCTGTGTCGTGGATGGTATACACATGGTCACGGTGCGGCAACGGCGCGCCGCCCCCGGGGGTAAACAGCAGCTTGCCGCGGCAGAACCACGGCAGCACCGCCTGCTCCCACACCTGCCCGCGCCCCCGGCCTACCGCCCGCACCGGCATACGTCGCAGCTGGGGATCCACGACCGTGCCGGGAGGAACCAGGATCTCCACCCCGGCTTGCGGGGCCTCGATCTCGCCCGAACCCAGCATCTCATCCCAGCAGCGAACCACCTCACGCGCGTACCGCTGGACACCCGTAAGCGGTTGGGTGAAGAATCTTCCGTTGATTGCAATCGCCCGCATCGGTTCTCCGGTAGCATCAGTGGAGCGCCCGGTCGGCTGACGCGCGGGCGCTGTGACGGTATCATAAGGAGCGTTGTCCCTTTTCCTCAAGAGCAGCATGCAACAACCTTCGTCCATTCTCCATGTCGGCAAGTTCTACCCACCCCATCCCGGCGGCATGGAGACGCATCTCCGCAGCTTGGTGGGGTACCAGAGCCGGCACGCGCGGGTCGAGGTGCTGGTCTCCAACAGCGGCGGCCGCACTGAAACCGAGTCCCTGGACGGCGCGCGCATTACAAGGCTCGCAACCTTTGGCAGTCTTGCGTCGATGCCCATTACGCCTTCGCTGGTTGCGCATCTCCGCGGGCGTTCGGACGAGATCGTCCACATCCACATGCCGAACCCAGCCGCCGCGGCCGCCTACCTGGCCAGTGGACACCCCGGCAAGCTCATCATCACGCATCACGGCGACACCCTGGGCCGCGCCACCCTGCGCCGCGCCAGCGATCCGTTCGTGCGCCGGGCCATGGAGCGGGCCAGCGCCATCATCGTCTCCTCACAACGCTACCTCGACAGCTCCGAGGAGCTGCGCGCGTTTCGCAGCAAGTGCCACAGCATTCCGCTCGGCATCGACTTTACTGAGCAGTCGCCGGTGGACCAAGAGCAGGTTGCGTCCATTCGTGCCCAGCACGGCGATCGCTTGGTTCTGGCCATCGGACGCTTGGTACCCTACAAGGGCTTTGACTACCTCATCCGCGCCCTTCGCCGCACCGATGCAACGCTGCTGCTGATCGGCAAAGGACCGCTTTCCGGCGAGCTGCACCGCGTTGCCGCGGAGGCCGGGGTTGCTGACCGCGTCCACTTCTTAGGCTTCGTCGACGATCTGACCCCCTACTACCACGCCGCCCGCATCTTCGCGCTCTCGTCCACCACCCGCGCCGAAAGCTTCGGTCTGGTGCAGCTGGAGGCGATGGCCGCGGGGCTGCCGGTCATCAACACCGACCTGCTCTCGTCCGTGCCCGAGGTGTCTCTGCACGGCGTCACCGGGTTGACTGTTCCCCCGGCGGACGAGGACGCGCTTGGCGCAGCAATCCAGCTGTTGCTCGGCGACGACGCGCGTAGGCAAGCTTATGGAAGGGCCGCCGTGGAGCGGGCACACACTTTTTCGGCTGCTGCCACCGCCGAGAAAACCTTTGCAACTTATTTGCAGGCGCTTGGATACCTTGCCTACGACCGCGCCTGAACCCCTTATCAACCACGCGATCTCTGGGCCCGAGCATCACGTTCCGCGCTCAGCCCGAACTCGGCTTTCAGACTTACAGGATAAGGGCTGACGCAAGTGTTCACCGCGCGAAGTGGAACTACTCTGAAGCCCTGCATTCAGGTCCGCACAAGACCGCGTAATCATCGCTTCCACCCCTTCACTGTTAAGGTCCGCCTGTTCCAAGGCCGGCCCGCTTCTGAGTGGGTGTTCTTCGGATGCCTGGTGCTCTACACGGCTTTGTGTGCAGCGATCTATTTCTATTACGTTGAGCCATGGATTGCAGGCCGGATTGAAACCCGGATCGGTGCGGATTCTGACCGCCTTTGGGCGTTTGTCGACACCGCTCAGCAAAAATCGGGGCAAGCGCAGCCTTTGATCTCTACGACGAGCAATCTTTTGGGACCTGTCGCAGCGGGCCTGCTCCTGAAAAACGGCTTCGCTGTCATGTGCCTGAATTTTCTGCTTTTCGGCCTGACTCTCAAGGTCGCCGGCTCCATTCCGCGTGTAAATAAAGCTTTAATAGGTTTTCTGCTTCTTCTGAACCTTGAGCTCATTCCCGCGCTCACCACGTTAAACAAGGAGATCTTCGCGCTTCTCGGCTCCGCTCTCACAGCTAAGTATCTCTACTCCACGAACCGTCCTAAATGGCTGCTTTGCGCTGCCCTCTTCGTGTCCGCCTGTGCACGGTGGGAGCAAGTCGGCTTTCTTCTGCTGTACTTTCTGCTCAACCGCTTCCCGTTTCGCCATAAACCGCTGGCGGCTATTCTTACATTGGTTGCTGTTATTACTGTCGTATATCCCTTCTCCTTTAAACTGCTCGGGATAGACCCAAGCGCGCTGGATTGGCTGATGGGAGGCGCGACAACACTGGTCTGGCTCAACACCGTCCAGAACGCTTTCGGCTTTCCGCTCCTGGTGATCCCAAAGATACTGATGACCATCACCGGTGAACTGCACTCTCCGCAGTACTACGATCCGAACTTCTGGCGGAGCAACTTCTCCGTGGATCCGCAAAACATGCTGTTTCTGCCGATGGACTGTCTTGCCTTCACAATCCTGTTCGCACACGCGGTGTGGACCAAGCGGATGCGGCTTTCCAGGCCTATCGCTTTCCTGAGCATGATTACCCTTGTGGTAGTCGCCGCTACTCCGTTCATCCAGCCGCGATATATCTTCGGAGTGTACATGCTGCTCGCAATCGACACAGCGCGCCCGCTGGAGCCTGCCGCAGCGGAGCCGGGCAGGATTTCGGGCTAGGGCAGTTCTCGTACACACGTAGAGCGGCCGGCATCGCTGGACGTGGCTTTTCCGGCGGGAAAAGCCACACTGCTGGAAAATTCTCCCTCTACACCAATACGAGAACTGACTTAGATGCCGTCCACAAACTCGGCGGGGTTCCGCTCACTGCTCCCCCGATCCGCTTTCCACCGCGCTACTCTTTGTTTGCGGGGAACCCGAAGCCGGTACACGAACTGACTCCAGGCTATGCGTGAAAACTCCGGATTCTTATATTTTCTTCGCTGCTTCACTGTTCTGGCAAGCAGGCGCAACGTTTGCACGGCGTTCTCAAACCGCCCCTTATACAGATCGTGGTAGGCCGTTTCCGCGTAAGAGAAATTGCGATAGCGCCAGGTCGACATCAATTTGTCGTAGTCCATCACAGTCATCGAGTGTTGAACCCGGATTTCGGCCGCTATCCACACTTTTTTCTTCCACAGAAAAAATTGGTGAAAAACGTAATAATCGGAGTAGTCCAACCAAAACGCTTGGCTGTACCCTCCTATTTCAAGTAAATCAGCTACCCGCAGCATGGAACCGCTGTTGATGACTCCCGGTTCACCTTCGGCAATACCGGATTGGCCCGACGGATAGGGTCGCGACCTTGGAAAAACCAGGTGACGCGGAGAAGCTACAAAATCGCCTACGAGCACCGTCGGCACGATAGCCGCGATCTCTTTGCGGCCTTCCAGGTCCGCTGCGTGCTTCAGCATCGCTGAGAGAAAGCCTTGCGGCAGTGTTGTGTCCTGATCTAAAAGCAGCAGCCATGGAACGGCGCTCTCGTGCGCCAGTGCTGCGGCCCTGTTATATGCGCCTGAAAGCCCTACGTTTGCCTTGCTGTGCGAATACTCGAATGGGAAGGGCAGCTGCGGATTGAGTAAAGCTTCCGGGCTGTTGTCCCAGATGAATATCCGGATCGAGGAAGCAAGGTCAGGGGTCTCGTGGAACTCGCGGCTGAGCGCCATCATGGTCTGCGAACTTTCCAGAGCCATGTTGTAGCGGACTACGACTGCAAGAATTTTCATGGTTTTCTACGCCCCGGACCCGCCGGACGCGGATCCGGTCAGCTCGGGTTCTGATGTCACGGAGGGAATCGCCCGCTGGTGGAGCAGATACTCGCGCCACTGCTGCACCTGCTTCGCGCGCGGAGAAAAAAGCCGCGAAAGAAAACACCGCGCGGTAATGGCCGCGTAGGTTTTCCGCTTGTATTGCCGCTGCTGCCGAACGGCCCGCAGCAGAAGGCGGAAGGTTTGGAAAGCATTCTCAAACCGCGACCGGTACAGCTCAAGATACGCGCTTTCCGCCATCAAAAACGTCCGGTAGCGCTCCGGGACCATCTCGCGGTCAAAATCCAGGCCCGCGATCGAGTGATCGAGCTCCAGGTCTCCCGCCACGTACATCGCCCGGCCCCGCTCCCGCATGCGCTCAAACGCGTACACGTCCGACAGGTCCAGCCAGAACTCTTCGCTGTAGCCGCCGATTTCGCGCAGAGCGGCCACCCGCATCAGGGATGCGCTGTTGATGGCGTACGCCCGGTCCCGCAGAATGCCGGAAAAACCGCGGTCCAGCTGGAGGTTGCGATTGAGCCGCACGAGGCGCCGCGGCGAAACCAGCTCCCCGCGGGAGCGCACAAACGGCACGATGCTGCCGATCTCCGCGTTGCCCTCCAGCTCGCGGCTGAGCGCCAGCATGCGCTTTAAGAAAACCGCATCGAGGGTGGTGTCCTGGTCGAGGGTCAGAAGCCACGGGCAGCTGTGGGCGTCGGCGTAGTCCATGGCCCGGTTGTAGGCGCCGGAAACGCCCAGGTTTTCGCCGGTGTGCCGGTACTCAAACGGAATCGGCAACTCGGGGGAAACGAGCGGCTCTGGAGTGTTGTCCCAGATGAAAACCCCGATTTTCCTCGCCAGCTCCGGCTCGGCGGCGAAGGCGCGGCACAGCCCATGGACCGTTTGCGACTGCTCCAGCGGCGTTTTGTACCGGACCACAACGGCCAGGATCTGCATCCCGTTTCGAACCTCATCTCTTTGCGACATAATGCTGACGTTTACACGATAGTGTACCGTGATTCCGGCGAAAAGCGCCCATGCTAGCCTCTGAGGATGGGCAGTCGAGTTCAGGGGCGGCGCGCCCCGGCAACTGTGAAGCAATCCCCGGGCTGCAGGGAGTCGAACGCTTTTGCTTGAAAGGGTCCGCCGCCGATTGCAGGGTGATCCGCGACTGGCGCGCATGCTGCACGGAAGCGCTTCCGCACTGCTGGGGCGCGGCCTGGGGCTGCTCATCAGCCTGGTCACCCTGCCCCTCACGGTGCGCTACCTCGGCAAGCTCGAGTACGGCGTTTGGGTCACGATCAGCACCTCGGTCGCGATGCTGTCGGTGCTCGATCTAGGCATCGCCAACACACTCACCACCTCTATTTCCCAGGCCTATGCGGAGGACGACCGCGAAAAAGCGCAGCACCTGTACGCGACCGCGTTCTGGATCACGCTCGGGATCGTGCTGGTGCTCACGCCGGCCTGCTTTTGGGCCTGGAAGATCGCCGACTGGAGCTCGATCTTTCACCTGCGCGATCCGAACCTCATCTCGCAGGCAAGGGCCGCGGCGGCGATCTCGGCGGCATTTTTCCTGTTCTCCCTGCCGCTCAACCTCGCTAATCGGGTCTTGAGCGGCTATCAGCAGGTCCACCTCAGCAATTACTTCGCCATGGCCAACAGCGTGTTCGGCCTTGTCGCCATTGTGAGTGTAGTCGTGCTCAAGGGCACCCTGGTCGACCTCGCGGCGGCGTACGCCGCAGCCATGCTGCTCGGCACCCTCAGCCTGAACCTTTGGCTGTGCCTGTGGCAGCGACCCTGGCTCGCTCCCGCACCTTGGAGGATCCGGCGGAAACTGATCGCGCCGCTCTTCGGCCAGGGCTCTCTGTTTTTCGTCCTGCAACTGACTGGGTTGGTCGTGTTCAATTCGGACAATCTGGTCATTACGCACTACTTGGGCGCGGCGGAGGTCACACCCTACTCGACCGCGTGGCGTCTGTGCGCTTACGCGTCCCTGTTCCAAACATTGCTGATCCCGTCTTTGTGGCCGGCCTTTACTGAGGCATACGAAAAAGGAGACCTTCTCTGGGTGCAGCGCACGTTCAGTTCTGTCAACCGCAAAAGCCTCTTACTGGTGGGCGGTGTTGCCTTGGTCATAGGCTTAGCCGGCCGCGCTGTGATTCGCGTGTGGGCCGGCGAAGCCGCCGTGCCCCCCTCAGGGCTGCTTTGGCTCATGGCGTTTTACGCCCTACTCGTTTCCGTTACCACCAATCAGGCGCTGCTGCTTACCGCGACGGGAAGATTGCGGCTGGAAGCCGGGGCAGCGGTGGCCGCCGCGATCGCCAACCTGTACTTTTCCATCGCGTGGGTGCAAAGGATCGGAGCTTCCGGAGTGATCCTTGCGACCATCGCTTCCTTCCTGGTGTGTATGCTCGTTCCGCAGGCCTGGGAGGTGCGCCGTGTACTGGCAGGCCGGTATATGACCAGGGTGTCTCCTCTTCCGTAATGGGCTGCTTGCTATGACAAAGATTCTTGCCGCGATCGTGCTGTACCGAATGCCTGCCCGGCAAAGCCCGGCTTTTTGCTCCCTGCGCGAGATCATGCGCGAGAGCGCCGCAGCGGCGGACGCTGTCCGGATAGCCGTGTTTGATAACTCGCCCGACTTCCAGGAAAGCCCAGACGACTTTGCCGGAACCTATCATCGCGATCCCACAAACCCGGGATTGGCAAAGCCCTACAACATGGCTCTTCAGGTCGCCGCCGACTCCGGTATCCCTTGGCTGCTTCTTCTGGATCAAGACACGACTGTAACTCCCGGCTACATCGCTGAAGTGTTGCGAACGGTCGATACCGTCGCGAAAGACAGCTCGATCGGGGTGCTCGCGCCGAAACTGGTGGAGCGGCAAACGGTACAGTCCCCGCACTACCCTCCCAGCTTTCTGTATGCCGAGCCGGTCGATTCCTCGTTCTACGGCTTAGCGCAAACGGAGGTGCATATTTTTAACTCGGGCTCTGTTTTGCGAGTTTCCGCGCTGCTGGCGGCCGGCGGCTTTGCCTTGGAGTTTCCGTTGGACTTTCTCGACCATGTTACTCTGCATAACCTGCAAGCACAGGGAGCAAAGCTGTTCGTCCTGCGCGCTCAACTCGAGCATGAGCTTTCGACCAATCGACCGAAAATTTCCGGAAAGCTCGCCTTTACGCCGAGAGAATACAACATCCACAAAGCCGAGCGCGCCTACTATCGCCTGTACGGAACGCCCCGACAACGCTTGTACTTTCGGCTGCGCTATCTTCGCAAACTTTACACCGCGGCTAAAACCGGGAGTTTCCACCAGATACCCTATCTTTTAAAGCTTGGCTTGGGATCTTTGAAACCTAACTAGGCGTAAGCGCTCTCGCTGTGGAGTGGATACTCGGCGCGTCGAGGATTGCATAAAGCGCGGTTTCCCAGGGCGGAAGGCCCACCCCGAGTTGCGCCAGCAGTTTGCCGTTCGAAAGCAGCGAGTTTTTAGGGCGACGCGCGGGTACGGGGTAGTCTTCGCTTCGAATGGCTTCCACTCGCGCCCGGCTTGTGCCCGCGCCGACCGGAGAAGTACGAAAAATCTCCTGCGCGAACCCGCACCAGGTCGTGCTGCCCGCGCAGGTGGCGTGATACACACCGGACCACCCGCCCTCGGGATCGGCCAGGACGCGATCAGCGACCAAACGCGTGGCTTCGGCCAGCGACCCGGCGGTTGTGGGGGCCCCGTGTTGGTCGTCGACCACGCGCAACACCTCGCGCTCGCGGCCCAGCCGCAGCATGGTGAGCAGAAAGTTGTGCCCGCGCGGCGAGTACACCCAGCTGGTGCGCAAGATGACGTGCCGCCGGCATCGGGCGGCGATGGCGCGCTCGCCCGCGAGCTTGGTCGCGCCGTACACGTTGAGCGGAGCAGGCTCGTCGGTCTCGACCCAGGGCGTCGTCTTCGAGCCGTCGAAGACATAGTCGGTCGAGTAATGGAGAAGCAGCGCGCCCAAACGCTCGGCCTCCTCGGCCAGCACGGCGGGGGCCAGGTGGTTGACGCGGTCGGCCAGCTCGGGCTCCGTTTCGGCGCGGTCGACCGCGGTATAGGCCGCGGCGTTCAGGATCAGGTCGGGCCGAGCGGCGCGCACCACCTCGCGGAGGCTTTCGGGCCGGCTCAGGTCGGCCCCGGCGCGATCGAGCGCGACCAAACTCCTATCGGCGAAGCGGGAAGCAAGCTCAAACCCGACCTGGCCATTCGCGCCCAGCAGCAGGACGCGCAGGCTCACGCGAAAACCTCGGCATCCCGGAATGGTATCCCGACGGCGTCCTTCGACGAGAGAATCGCCTCGGCTTCGCTTACGGGCCAATCGATCCCGAGGTCGGGGTCGTTCCACAGGATGGTGCGCTCGCCCGCGGCGGAGTAGTAATCGGTGACCTTGTACGCGAAGGCGAGATGGTCGCTCAGCGCAACGAAGCCGTGCGCGAAGCCCACCGGAATCCACAGCATCGAGCCCTCCTCGGACCGGAGCTCGATCGCAACCGATTTGCCGAAGTTGGGCGAGGAGCGGCGCAGGTCGACCGCGACGTCGAGCGCCGCGCCGTGCTGCACACGGATCAGCTTGCCCTGCGGCTCAGTGATCTGGTAGTGCAGGCCCCGCACGACGTTGCGGCGGGACAGCGAGAAATTGTCCTGCGGCCAAACCGTGGGCAGGCCCAAGTCCGCCATCACGCGGTGATTATAGGTCTCCATGAACATGCCGCGGCTGTCGGAGAACTGACGCGGCTGGAGCAGCAAAACCCCCGGAAGGGCTGTTTCCGTGACTTTCATTCGCTAGATTTCGACCTGAAACGACGTGTGTTCTTCGAGGATGTCGAGCAGATACTGGCCGTAGCCGCTCTTGCGGATAGGCTCGGCGAGGGCGCACAGCTGCTCGGCGGTGATGTACCCGTTGCGGTAGACAATCTCCTCCGGGCAGGCAATTTTAGTGCCCTGGCGGCGCTCGATGGTCTGGATGTAAGTACCGGCTTCGCAAAGCGAGTCGTGGGTGCCGGTGTCGAGCCACGCCATGCCGCGGCCCATGACCTTCACTTCCAGCTGATCCTGCTCCAGGTATGCTTTGTTGACATCGGTGATTTCGAGCTCGCCGCGGGGAGAAGGCTTCAACCCCGCAGCGATGTCAACCACCGAACCGTCATAAAAATAAAGCCCCGTGACGGCATAGGGCGATTTGGGCTTGGCCGGCTTTTCTTCCAAACTCACTGCCCGGCCGCCGCCGTTGAACTCGACCACGCCGTAGCGCTCCGGATCCTTCACCCGGTAGGCAAACACAGTGGCCCCGCGCTCCTTGGCGGCGGCCTCCTTGAGCAAACGGGACAGCGCCTCGCCGTAGAAGATATTGTCGCCCAGCACCAGCGCGTTGGGGCTGTTCCCGATGAAGTCCTTGCCGATCAGAAACGCCTGAGCCAGGCCGTCGGGGCTGGGCTGGACCGCATACCGGATCGAAATGCCCCAGCGCGCGCCGTCGCCCAGCAGCGCCTCGAATCGCGAGCAGTCCTGGGGGGTCGAGATGATCAGGATGTCGCGAATGCCCGCGAGCAGCAGTGTGCTGAGCGGGTAGTAGATCATGGGCTTGTCGTACACCGGCAGCAGCTGCTTTGAAACAACATGAGTGACCGGGTAAAGCCGGGTGCCGGAGCCGCCGGCAAGAATGATGCCTTTCATCGTGAGGCGCGCTCCGCGTAGTTGGTTTGCATCCAGTCAAGATACGCGCCCGTGCGGACGTCGTCGACCCAGCGTAGATTTTCGAGGTACCAGGCGATGGTTTCCCGCAGTCCCTGCTCGAAGCCGACCGCGGGCGTCCAGCCCAGCTCGCGCTCGATCTTGCGGGCATCGATCGCGTAGCGGCGGTCGTGGCCGGGCCGGTCGGTGACGAAGGAGATCAGCTCCCGCCTCGGCGTCGCGCCCGGGCGCAGCTCGTCGAGCGTGTCGCAGATGGCGCGGACCACATCGAGGTTGGCGCGCTCGCTCGCGCCGCCGATGTTGTAGACCTCGCCGGGCTTTCCTTTTTCGAGAACAGTGCGGATTGCCCGGCAGTGGTCGCCGACATAAAGCCAGTCGCGCACGTTCTGCCCATCGCCGTATACCGGCAGCGGCTTGCGCTCGAGCGCGTTCAGGACCATCAGCGGGATCAGCTTCTCCGGGAACTGGAACGGCCCGTAGTTGTTGGAGCAGTTGGTCGTGAGCGTGGGCAGTCCGTAGGTGTGGTGGTAGGCGCGGACCAGGTGGTCGGACGCAGCCTTGGAGGCGGCGTAGGGGCTGTTCGGCGCGTAAGGGGTTTGCTCGGTGAAAGCAGGGTCCTCGGGCCCGAGCGAGCCGTAGACTTCGTCGGTCGAAACATGGAGGAAGCGGAAAGCCGCGCGAGCCGCGCCTTCGAGCCCCGCCCAGTACTCCCGCGCCGCTTGGAGCAGCCGATACGTGCCGTCGATGTTGGTGCGGAGAAACGCGCCCGGGTCCACGATGGACCGGTCCACGTGGCTCTCCGCCGCGAAGTGCACGATCGCGCGCGGCCGATGCTCGCGTAGAAGCGTGCTTACCAGCTCCGCGTCACCGATGTCGCCCGCGACCAGCCAGTGCCGGGCATCGCCCCCTATCGAAGTCAGATTGGCGGGATTGCCCGCATAGGTCAGCAGGTCCAGGTTGTGGACCGGCTCGCCCGTCTCACGCAGCCAGTCCAGAACGAAATTGGAGCCGATAAAGCCGGCGCCGCCCGTCACGAGAATCATGCGCGACGCTCCTCCGCGTGCTTGCGCCGCGAAAACGCCGCGTTGAGCGCGTTCAGCTTGCTGTCGGTTTCCGGGTCGCGGTGAAGCAGCCGCAGCGCCGCCCGCCACAGCACCCAGCCGCAACTTACGATCAAGCCCAGCGCAAAGGAAATTGCCAGCCAAAGCGCGCGTTTGGGCGCGCTTTTCCAGTCCGGCGTCATCGCCGGATCCACCACCTGCACCAGCGCGCCCTCGCGCGCTTCGTCCAGCTTGGCGGCCTCAAACTGCCGCGCCAGAATGTTGAAGATCGTCTCGTTGTATTTCACATCCCGCAGGTGCCGCGCATACTCGATGCTTTCCGCGGGCACCTTGCCTCCCGGCACGATCAGCTCATCGCCGGCGATGCCGCCGCTGCCGCCGAGCTTGCCGATCTGCGCCTGCAGGCTCGCAAGCTCCCCCTGCGCTTGCACCAGAGCGGCATTGTCGGGCGCCGCATAGGTTTCCAGACCCTGAATCTGCACCCGCTTGGCCGCTATTTGTGCCCGCAGATTGGCGCCTTCCTCAATGAGCGAACGCGCCTGGCTGTTCAGTTCCACCAACCCATGGCTCTGCTGATATTTGAGCAGGGCATCCTCCGCCCCCGACAGGTTGTTCTTCGCTTCCAACAGCTGCCGCTCGAAGAACAACCGCCGTTGCGCGGCTTCCGAGATCGCCAAGTGCTCGGACAGGTGCCGGTATTGGTCGACATACGCGTTGGCGATCAGGGCCGCTCGTTTCGGGTCCTTATCCGTGTAAGAGATCGTAATCAACCCGGTCTTGGTGTCGGCCGCGACTTTGGAGTTCCCTTCGAAATCGTGGCGCGCGACGGAAAGCAGCTTGTCCTTATATTGCCGCTGCAGGTCGAACCGCTGGATCATCGCGTTTTCCACCACTTCGCTCTTGAAAAGCGCGACATACTGGTCGGTCGGGTTCTTGAGGCCCAATCCGCCGCCGGCCAGACTGCCGAGCGCGCCCAGGCTGCTCAGCTCCGCCGCGAGCCCCGCGCCGGAGCTGCTCTGCTGCGGCGGCAGAATCACGGTCTTCGCGGTGTACACCGGGGTGCGGGTAAAGGCGAGCAGCGTCCCAATCGCGGTGCAAACCAGCGTAAAAATGACGATAAACCGCCGTCGCCGGGCCAGCACCAGCAGGATATCCAGGATGGACACCTCGGTCACCGGCGGCTCCGGCGCGTAGGGCGAGGGGGCTCCGTAGACCGTTTCGCGATTCTGCTCCCGCACCACTTCGTGTTCGGCTGTTGTCGCCACGCGTCTCTCTAGAGTACCGTTCCCAGCACGGCCGAGCCAAGGGCCAGCTGCGAGAACAGCTGCGTAAAGTTCAGAATTTCCCGCAGGTTCGACGGTCCAAACGTCTTTTCCGACTCCACGATCGTGTCTCCCGGCTGAATCACCAGTTGCGAAAACTTCCTGTCGCCCACCTGATCCTTGCTGATCACCGAGCCGTCGGCCCGAATCACAAACGGGTGGCTCTTGTCGGCGTTCCGGTTCACGCCGCCGGCCAGGTGCACATAATCGCGCACGTGGGCCCCCTTTGTATACAGGAACGAGTTTTGATCGTAGACCGCGCCGATCACGCTGACGCTCGACGGCACCGACGGCACATAGTAGGTGTCGCCGTCTTCCAGATTCAGCTGCGGCAGGCTGGCCGCGCCCGCGCTGAAGGCCCGCAGGTTGAGTACGATACGCCCGGTCGCGCGAATCTGTTTCAGCTTTGCCACCAGCTCCCGCGCTTCCGTGCCCGCAACATTGGCGTTGGCCAGGTCGGCGGCCGAAGAGCTCACCGCGGCCGAGGTGGCCAGCACGCCCCGGTCGATCTGCAGTTGCAGCTCCTGAATGTACTCGTCCAAGCGGCGCTGCTGCACCGCCCGCACCGAAGCTCGGGTAAACTCCGAGCCGAACAGATACGCGCCGGGCGAAAACCCTCCAGCCCGCTCCACCAGCTGATCCAGCGTTTCGCCGGGCTTCAGGCTGTACACGCCCGAGTGGACAAACTCACCCTCCAGGCGCACAAGGCGGGTCTGCTGCTCCACCGGCACGTGGATGTCGGCCTGCGAAAACACCGTGACCACGTCGCCGGGCTGGAGTTCCAGATCCTGCGAGGCGTCGTGGTCCATCACCAGGCGGCCCAGATCGAAGGGGATCAGCGAGGTTTTCAGGGTTTCGGGGTCAAGCCGCTCGATCACGGCATACTTCCAGTCGATCTCCGGCGCGGGCAGGGTCACGTCGGTGATGCCCTGGGAGTTAGCCGTATTTTCCGTGACCACATCGCGCCGGGCCAGGGTCGCGCTTTGCGCGGGCTGCTGCCCGTAGGGCGTCAGACGAGTTTCGCCGTACTGGTTGTAGCCGTTCGTGTCCGAAGCGCCGTTCGCGGCGCTGTCCGGCCCATAGCCGCCGATTGGAGCTTCAAAGCCGCCCACGGCCGCCGTGTTCGAATTGCTTTGCGCCTGCTGCTGGCGTTGTTGCTGCTCCTGATACTGCTGTTGCTGCTGCTGCCGCAGGAGCTGCTCCCGTTGGAGCCGGAGACGCTCCTGCTCTTCCGGCGTGATGGGCAAGGTTTCCGGCTCATTCGGCTGGCGGTAACGCGTCAGCGAGGGCTCCCGCTCGAACTCGGGCGCGGGCAAGCCGATGCGGGTCCGTTGCCACCAGTAATTCCGCGTCAAAAGGGCGGCCCGCTCCGGAAAAAGCTCGCTCAGACGCATGCCCGCGTGCCATCCGTAGCGGCCCGGATTGGCCGTGTTGCCCCGCAGCGTAACGGTTTTGGCGTAGCTGGGTACGGACGGCTGTACGCGCAGGATGTCGCCGTCGCGCAGTTGAGCGGCCAGACCCTGGGGCGTATTCGCGATCTGTTCGGCGGCCCGGCCTTGGGCGCCCTGCATCCGCTCCACGAAAAGCTGGGCGCCGCCCGCGACGGCTGTCACGCCCGCGGCCTCCGCAAGCACCTGCCCTGCCGTTTCCGGCAGACGCGCTTCATAAATCGCAGGAGTCTTGACGCTGCCGAGCACCGCGATCTGCGGGCCCACAGCCGGGATGTAGATGACGTCGCCCGGCTGCAGCACAGTGTCCTTCGACTTGTCGCCGTTCACGAGCAGGTCGTACAGGTCGAAGTCGGTGACCAGCTTCCCCGCCCGCTTCAGCTCGATGTGGCGCAAGGACCCGTCCAGCGCCGGGCCGCCGCTCGCAAACAGCGCGTCCACCAGCGTACTGAGCGAGGACACCGTATAGGTCCCCGGCCGCCGCGCCCGGCCGACCACATATATCTGAATGGATCGAATCTGGCCCAGCTGGGCGGACACGTTGAAGTTGCGGTACACGCGCGCGATCGCGGTCCGTAGCTGCGTGTCCAGGTCCGAATACGGAACGCCCGAAACGTGAACCGGCCCCACCTGCGGCAGGTAAATCTCTCCCGAGCGATCAACGCGAAGGTCCGCCGAAAAGTTGACCTGACCCCAAATACGGATGCGCAGCAGGTCTCCCGGCCCCACGACCGCGTCCGCCGGAACGGGAATCTGGTCCACGGGCGAAAACGTGGTCGGCACCTGCCGAAACAGCTGCGCGCCGAAGATGGGCAGCACCTGCCCCGTGGTTTCCCCGACGAATTTCTGGAACTCGGTCAGCGGCTCGGGAGCAACTGGCTGAAAGCCGGGCCGGCGATACTGCGCCTGAAACTGGTTCTGGTTCGGAAGCGCGTTTTCGTCCCGGTAGTTGGGTTGGGTCAGCGGCTGGTTGCCGGTACCGTACGCCCCTGCTCCGTAATTCGTTCCGTTCGGCGTAGCCCCGACCGCGGCTCCAGGGCCGTAGTTTCCGTTCGGATTTGCAGGGTACGCGTTCTGGGGTACGCAGGTAGCCGAGTTGGAGTCCTGGCAGCCGCTGTCGGTCGCTTGTGAGGATCCGACGCCGGTCTGCGACGGGTCGGAGTCGACCTGGGCGACGGCGGGAGAGAACGTCCACGCGGACGCCAGCAAAAGAAAAAGAAGCCTCATCATGCTCATGGGAGCGAGCTCGACGTTTCGGCGAAACCGCCTGTGCAAATGAAACCTCACCGGCCGCTCGGAACCGGGCCGGAGCGGGATCTCTCGTATATCGCCTCCGGAAACCGCCGGCGAGCCGGGGGCGGCGCGGAAGCTGCAGACGCGACAATTGCTACGGTAGCACAGCCCGGCTCTTAGGGGGCGCCGGAGGGTTGTCTGACGCGAGACGTTCCGAAGGTCACTTCATAGATACCTATTGGGTTGACCCGGCGCTCCCTCCCCCTCTATGGTGCATACAGGGGAGCCAACGGGTACAAGGCTTTCGGTTTCCAATTCGTAGATTCGCGCGACATCAGGTTTGCAAAATGCAGATTCAAGCGCAATATCCGCAGCATGTTGAAGAGGAAACCGAGGCAAGTCTGCCCCGCAAGTCGCGCCACGGCAGCGCCAAGGGGTACCGGCGCGTTTTCCGTAAAAAACCCAGATTCCAAGCGCCCTGCAGCGCCTGGAGCCGCTCGGGGCGCAAACGGGTGTTCGATTTCTTCGCCGCCTCGGCGATTCTGCTCCTGTTTGCTCCGTTTCTCGTGCTCATCGCGCTGGTGGTTCGCCTCACCTCGCCCGGCCCTGCGATCTTCCGGCAGCGCAGGGTAGGGATGCACGGCGAAGAGTTCACAATCTATAAGTTTCGGACCATGCAGCACGCCGCGGAAGGCTCCATGCGGTCCAGCCACGCGGACCGGCGCCTGACCCCGCCCGCGAAATGGCTGCGCAAATACAAGCTGGACGAACTGCCCCAGCTGTGGAACGTGTGCCGCGGCGACATGAGCCTGGTCGGCCCCCGGCCAAAGCTCCACGCGCACAAAACGATGGATACCTGCTTCCGCCCGGGCCTTACGGGGGCGGCTACCCTCGCCTTCGCCGCGGAAGAGCACCTGCTCCGCAACGTGCACCACGACCACCTGGAAGAAACCCACCGGCGCCTGATCAACCCGCGCAAGCTCGAGCTCGACTTCACCTACATGGCGCTCGCGACCTTCCGCTCCGACCTCAGGTTGATGTGGAAGACCCTGATGCGGGCCGACCGCTACACCGAGCTGGAGCAGCTGGGCGAGTTGCCGGCCCACCATACCGCGCCGGCCCACCCCGCGCCGGATCGGGTTCACCCGGAGGCTGTAGCCCGCCCGGCCCAGGGGCGCGGTTTCGGGTCCGTTTCTTTGTAGTCCGTTCGCGCCCGAATGTTGATACTCTCCTCCTAACGCCCGATCCCGCAGAGGAGATCCGTTTGTCCCTGAAGACCCCGCGCGCTGTCGCCTTCCTATTTTTGCTCGCCACCGCTGCCTCCGCCCAGCCGCCTGCCATGCCTCCGGTCCCGCAGGTTCCGGGCGTCGCCTCGGCCTCCGCGCAGGCTGCCTCTCTGATCAACCCTGAGGACATCCGGGCGCACGTGCGGTTTCTTTCGCTCGACCTGCTGGAAGGCCGCGGCCCCGGCAAGCGCGGGGGCGAGCTGGCCGCCGAGTACATCGCAACCGAGTTCGCGCTGAACGGTCTGAAACCCGCCGGGGATAACGGAACTTACTTCCAGAAAGTCGACCTGTACGCGGTCCACACCGACGAGGCTGCGACCAAATTCACGTTGGTTCCGGCCAAGGGCGCGCCCATGCCGCTCGCCTACAACAGCGATTACGTGGTCAAAGACGAGCGCGGCGAGTCTTCGGCCGACATCGACGCCCCCATCGTCTTCGTGGGCTACGGCATCGATGCACCCGAGTACGGCTGGAACGACTACCAGGGCGTCGACGTCAAGGGCAAGGTCCTGCTGGTGATCGTCAACGAGCCGCCCTCCGACGACCCGGCATTCTTCAAAGGCAAGGCCCTGACCTACTACGGCCGCTGGGTGTACAAGTACGACCAAGCTGCCCGTCTGGGCGCGGCCGGCGTCCTCATCATCCACCGCACCGATCTCGCCAGCTATCCGTGGGCGGTGGTGCAGAACTCGCAGGCGGTGGAAAAGAGCTACCTCAAGGGCGACCCGCTCGCGACCCTCAAAGCCGCCAGCTGGATCCAACTGGACACGGCAACAAAGCTGATGGCCTCCGCGGGCCTGGACCTCGACCGGGAGATCGACGCGGCCGGCAAGCGAGGCTTCAAGCCGATCGAGCTGCCGGTGCGGCTCCAGGCGCATGTGGCAAGCGTGGTTCGCCCCTACACCTCAGCCAACGTACTCGCCAAGGTAGACGGCGCGAACCCGGCCCTGCAAGACGCGGTGCTCTACTCGGCGCACTACGACCACCTCGGCATCGACCCCAACGCGAAAGGCGACGGCATCTACAACGGAGCGGCCGACAACGGAACAGGCTGCGGCATCCTGCTGGAGCTGGGCCGGGCGTTTGCCCAGTCGAAGACCCCGCCCCCGCACACCGTCTACTTCGCCTCGGTTACCGCGGAGGAGCAGGGGCTGCTCGGCTCGGCTTACCTGGGGCTGCACCCTCCCGTGCCCGCGCGCGACATCGCGCTCGATCTCAACTACGACGAACTGCTGCCCATCGGCATCCCCTCCAGCACGGAGGTGAGCGGCTCGGACCGGACACAGTTCTACCCGACAGTTGAAAAAACGGCGCAGGCGTTCGGGCTCACCATCCAGCCGGACCAGTTCCCTATGGCCGGGTCCTACTATCGCTCCGATCACTTTTCGCTCGCGCGGGTAGGCATCCCTGCGTTCTCCATCGGCGAGGGGACCCTGTTTCAGGGCCATGACGCCGCCTGGGGCGACGCGCAGGTCAAGGACTACACTGCCCACCACTACCACCAGCCTTCCGACGAGTACCACGCCGACATGGACTTCCGGGGGGACGCGCGCATGGCCCAGTTCGGCCTGATTCTGGGCTGGCAGGCGAGCGCCGGCGCGCCCACTGATTGGAAGCCGGGCGATGAGTTCGAAGCGGCGCGGAAACGGAGCGAGGCGCAGTAACGTGCTTCTCGCCCTCGTGCTCGCCGGGGGGCTCGCCGCGCTTCCCGTTACCGCGCAGGAGCAAACCGAGCAAAACCCCGGCCTGCACCGGCGCACCGCTTCTGCGCCGGACGGAGCGCCCGCGCCCACCGTCGCTACTGGCCACACGGACCTGCCGCCCTCGGCCGAGGGCGAGTATCCTTGGAACAAGACCGGCGGTACGATCACGATCTTTTTTGAAGAAGGCAAGCTCCATGGCTACATGAGTGATCTGTTATCTCCGGACTCCATGGCCGCTCCCGTCACGTTTAAGTTACAAACAACCCATGCCGACGGCCACGCCCTTGAGTGGACTACCCGTACAGTCCACGGCCGCTCCTTCCGTTTTTCGGGCCATCTGGAACGCATCGCGGCCGCGAACGCAAAGCGCCCCAGTGACTATCTGCTCACGGGCGCCCTCACCGAGCACGGCGGCCGAGCCGGCGACGTGGTCCGCACCCTCAGCCTGAAACGTGCGCCCGCTGCGCCCTAGCTCGCATCAGACCCCGTGTAGCTTCCACCAGAGGAGAAGAACATGGATCGCACAGCATCGGCGGAGTGGCAAGGCGGACTGCAGGACGGCAAAGGCACCATTTCCACCCAGAGCGGCACGCTCAAGCAGACCCAATATTCTTTCGCAACGCGCTTCCAGGACGGCGCGGGCACCAACCCCGAAGAGCTCATCGGCGCCGCCCACGCGGGCTGCTTCACCATGGCCCTGAGCGCGCAACTTGGCGAAGCGCAGCTTAAGCCTGAGTCTCTGCGCACTGAAGCCAAGGTGACGCTCGACAAGGTCGAGGGAGGCTTCGGCATCACTGCCATCTCCTTGACCACCCAAGCAAAGATTCCGGGAGCGGACGACGAGGCCTTCCAAAAGGCAGTCGACGCAGCGAAAAAAGGCTGCCCCGTTTCCAAGCTGTTCGCCAACAACGCCCAGATCACCGTCGACGCGAAGCTGGTCTCGTAGCAAAACACCGCGGGCTTTACCGGCCCGCGGCGTTTTGAACCACATACTGGCGCAGGTTCCCGCTGATCTCCGTCGCCTGCTTCACCCCGGAATCCATCATGGCGAGCCATTGCAGCGTTTGCTCGTCGAGCTTGCCGAGCTTGAGCAGGTAGTGCGTTTGAACGATGATTTCCAGCGCATTGCTTAAGTCATGCACCATGCGGCGAATCTCCGCTGCATGCCCGCCGGGAATGGTCCCGGTTTCCAATTCCTTCATCTGCTTCTCGCTTCCAGCGCTTAAGCGTTTCCAACCTCTATACGATGCGTTCCGACGCGCATTTGACAGAGAGAGATTGCTCTGGGAGACTTGAACTTGCCGTCAAGCCCCCGCAACGGGAAAGACGCGCCGAAGTGGCGGAATTGGCAGACGCGCATGGTTCAGGTCCATGTACTCGCAAGGGTGTGGAGGTTCGAGTCCTCTCTTCGGCACCAGCAATCCGGGATGCGACACGGCGGCCGCGAGGCCGCTTTTCTCGTCTAAGCGAGGACTCTTCCGTAGGCCGCGTAGACCCCCTCGAACACAGCGTCCCAGCTCGCGCCGGCCGCGTAGGCGCGGGCGCTTTCCCGCATCCGGGCGTGGCGCTCCGGATCCTGCATCAGCCCTGCGATCGCGTCGGCAAATCCCGCGTCCTCGGCTACCAAGCCGCCATTGCCTGAAGCCCGCACAAGGTGCGCCGGGCCGCCGTCCGGCGTGACAATGGCCGGAACGCCCGAGGCCAGCGCCTCCAGAACCACGTTGCCGAAAGTATCGGTGTGCGAAGGGAACACGAACAAATCCATATTGCTGTAGGCCCGGGCCAAAGCCTCGCCCCGCAAAACCCCGGCGAAGCAGCCGTCCGGCAAAGCTAGGCGCAGCGCGGCCTCTTGTATCCCTTGGCCTACTAGCACGACGCACACATTCCCTAAGCCCCGCGCGCGCAAATCCGCTACGATGCGCGGCAGCAGGGCGACGTTCTTCTCAACTGAAAGCCGCCCCACGTAGCCCAGCGTCCACACACCGCTTTCGCCCGGGGGCGGAGCCGTGCGGCGCGCGGGCGAGAACAGCTCCGCGTCGATGCCCCGCTCCATCGGCAGGCAAGGCTTGCCGGTGCGGGCGGCCAGCAGTTCGCATAACGGCGGGTTGGGCGCGAACAGCAGCCGCGCGGTACGGTAGAAGCGCGCCGTCGCCCGGAGCGCCGCCTGCTCAATTCGCCAAGCCGCCGCGGGGCGCAGCCCGGCGGGCAGCGTGCGCAACGCCCACCCCGAGCGCCTGGCCGCATACTCATGCACATTGGTGTGCCAGGAGGCTACCAACGGCGCCCCGAGCCGGTGGGCCAGCAGCGCGCCCAGCACGCCGAAGTCGCTGGGGCCCGTGATGTGGACCACATCCGGGCGAAACGCCCGCAGCGCCCGAAGAGCCCGCGTTGCATGGCGCAGAAACAGCGGGTCGTAGCGCAAATCCTTGTCCAGCGCGAAGGAGGCGATGCCGCGCGGCAGCTCCAAAAATTGCACACTGCCCCCGGTGTTCGGGCCGGCGCCGCCCGCGTGTACGCACAGGAACGGTTTCCCCGTCCGCTGCGCCCAGGCGGTGAACTGGCGCGCCGTGTGCGCGACTCCGTTCACCTCGCCGAACGAATCGGGGAAAAACGCGACCCGCGGCGGACGTGTGGGCTCCATGCAGTGAGTGTAAGCTCGCGCCGCTATTCGCCCAGCGCCAGCCGCAGATCTCCTTGCTCTTGCCAGGCGCGCCGCAGCCCTCCTGAAACTGGACGCGACCCTAGCAGACGAACGCCCCCGAGCAGCATCCGTATATACACGGGCGCTACGCTCTTCGGCCACAGCTCCGCAACCGGCATCAGCGCGCCGTCCGGGCCCGGGTGGTACACCCGCTCGTCCCAGCGCCGCGATCCCTGCGGAAACTCCGGGTAGTCGCGAATCACGTCCAGCGTCGAGCGCAGCACCCGATGCTTGAACGGTTCGGCGTACTGCGGCATAAAGAGCACATGGCTGCGGCCCTCGACCCGGATTTCGTGAACAAACTCGGTAAAACTGCCCGCGTTGCTCAGGTTGATGTTGGCGTTCGGCTCCATTCCGTGGCGATCGCCCCCGGAGATCAGCGGTTTCGCGTACTCGTCCGCCATGGCGCGAACCCTGCGATTCTCATTCCAATCCCGCAACCCGTTCAACTCCAGCGCGTGGCAGTACCTCCCGTTCTCCGCCATGAACCGGCGCAGCAGCTCCGCATGGCGCGCCGCACCTACCAGGTACAAATCCCACAGCGGGTGATTGAAAATGATCAGCACGTTGGGCAGGGCGTCGAGTGCTGCAAGCATTTCCGTCAAGCGCGCGCCCGGGGTCGGCAGCAGCGGGCCGTTTGCCGTAAAGTCGGCGAATGCGTCCATCCAGCCCTGCGCCGCGTCGCTGGGTAGGTTGTGTATGCCGATGTGGAAGCTCTGGTCGCCGCCGTAAGGCACACTCCACTCGACCGAAACCGGAATGTGGCGCGCTGAGGCCACCGTGCGCAGCAGCATGGGCGCTTGAATGTTGTCATGGTCGGTGAGCGAAACCAGCGGCCGTAAGCCGATGCGCGCAATCTGGTCGCTTTCGAGGTCGAAGGCCAGCTTGGGCGTCAGCGGCGGCGTCCAGTAGCTTTGCGCGTAGTCCACCGCCACCTGATGGTTCCGGCGCGCCCGGCCCTCTACGCGCTTCACAAGCCTGTCGATCCACGGTGTGCGCTCCCCCAGAGCGGCGAGGAAGTCCAGGGTTTCCCGCGACTGGTTGGTGTGGCTGTGGAGCGAAACCCCGGTCACGTAGTTGTCCGCCGCTTCCTCGTCCTGCCATAGGTACGAAATCCGCATTCGGTTGCGCATGGGCTGCCTCCCTGCGTCCATGCTCCGTTTGCACTATGAACAGGGCATGACGGAATGGCGAAAATGTGGTTTCGCGAGGTACTTTCGTACTGTGCGCGGGAATCACCGGCGCGTGTGCGCGATCTCCGGCGCCAGCTCCTCGGACTCCTCCTCCTGTCGCTCGTGCAGGTGAAACTCCGTCAGGCTGGCCTTGAGCTGTCGAAAGGCTTCCTCCGGCGTATCGGCATAGGTAAACAGGTTGCGGTCGCGGGGCGAAACCGCGCCGGCTTCGATCAGCGCTTCGATGTTGAGCACGCGCTCCCAATACGCGCGGCCGTACAGGATCACGGTAATGTTTTTGGCCAGTTTGCCGGTTTGCGCGAGCGTCAGGATCTCGAAGAGTTCGTCCATCGTGCCGAAGCCACCCGGAAACACGATCAACGCCTTGGCCAGGTAGGCAAACCAGTACTTCCGCATAAAGAAGTAGTGGAAATCGAACGAAAGCTCCGGGGTGATGTACCGGTTGGGCATCTGCTCGAACGGCAGACGGATGTTGAGTCCGATGCTTGGGCCGCCGGCTTCGATAGCGCCGCGATTGGCCGCTTCCATGATGCCCGGACCGCCGCCCGAGCAGACCACGAAGCGGTGAAATCCGCCCTGCGCGGCCTGGGAAACGGTCTGCGCCCACTGCGTGTGCGCGAACGCCAGCCGTCGGGCATCTTCATAGTAGGCCGCCATGGCCTGCGCGGCCTCAGGCGCCGCGCTCGGGCGGTACTCCGGCTCCGCCGATCCCTGATTCGCCAGCAGTTCCACCGCATCGGCCCGCATGTCTGCCTGTTCCCGCGAGTGGAACCGGGCCGAACCGAAAAACACCACGGTGTCGCGCACCCGTTCGCGGCGAAACCGAGCAAGAGGGCGAAGATATTCCGAGAGAATGCGCAGGACGCGCCCGTCCGGGCTGCCCAGGAACTCGGGATCCTCATAGGCCAAAGGAACTTGCGGGAGTGAATCGGGGTTTTGCATACCTCGGCAAGCATCGCCGGAGCGCGCCGGGCGGGTCAAGCGTCTCGGCGGGCAAATCGGTCGCGTGATTCCATTGCGGGATAAATACACTTCGGTTTTCCCAAATGCGGAAAAAGTCGGCCGGATTTTCGCAACGGAGTGAAATGTTCGGCGGGTTCTGCCGATACTGGAGTTGCCCGGAGCAATGCGGCTTAAGTCGAGGCCGATGGGAGAAGGCGAGGACCTGTGATCGAGCGTAAGGAGCAGCGGCGGTTTCCACGCCTACGCTGCGTCGGCACTGCCGAGGTCTTCTTTTCCGTCAATGCAGAAGCTTGCCCGGCCAGAATTGCCGACCTGAGCGTGGAAGGATGCCGCCTTGTCCTGCTGCAGCCCGGAGACCTGGAGAAAAACGACCGTGTGGAGCTGACATTTACCGTCAACCAGCTTCCCTTTCGTGTTCTGGGGCAGGTCAAGGCTGTGCGGTCACCTACCGAGTTCGGGCTGCATTTTCCCTCCCTGAGTAAAACAGCCAGGGGCCGGCTCACCGATCTGATTGAGGAACTGGCGGAATCGAAACGAAAAGGAGGATTGGAACTGAAATCGGCAACCCGCGCCTCTGGAGCAGTTATCCGTCAGAGATAACTGCAGCCGCGAAGCCCAACGCGGATTTCCGTTACGAAAAGCCGCATTTCACAACCGTTCTGGACGGCATAGAAGGGAGAAATGCTTCCTACATAAGCTCACGCGCGCTGCGCGCGTCCAGTACGGCGGCAATGATGTTGAGCAAGCCGAGGCCGGAAACCAGGCCGCGAACAAACCCGCTGCCGGAGAGCGCGAGCAGGATCGGGCTGTAGGTCCAAAGGTTGTTCTGCGTCCAGAACGCGAGCCAAGGAAGGGCTAAGACCAGCAAACCCAGGTAGAGCTGGACCAGGATGCGCACGATTGCCTCGATGCGGGTCATCCAGTGTATGCCGCCAGTGTTGGCACTCGCTTGCTGCGGCACAGCGCGGCGGGAGTCGTCCGGATTGGGTGGGAACAGGTTCGGCTGCTGCGCCATGCTTGCGGTATGCCTACAAGAGAGATGCGCGGCAGGAGGGAGCCTGCGGCGCGGTGGAACATGCAACGGTTCTCACAGGAGCATAAGCGAATCCGTTGCAGCATGGCCTGTCGCATCAAGGCAAGCCGTGCTCGGAGTCGCCGATCCCCCTCTGAGGGGACGAGAACTAGGTGAGGAAATCTCCGCCTCAGTGCCAGGCGCACCTGCGGCTGGGTACAGTCGGCAGGAGATCCGGTTTCGGCTTAGTCCCAGGTACCCCCTAGGCGACCGGAACTGCATTGCGCCGCGGACGGCGGTTGGCCTGCAAAATCTTCTTGCGCAGGCGCAGGGACTTGGGCGTGACCTCCACGAACTCGTCCTCGGCGATAAACTCGATCGCCTGCTCCAGGTTCATGGCCTTGTGCGGAACCAGCCGGAGGGCCTCATCGGCCGACGATGCGCGCATGTTAGTCAACTTTTTCTCGCGCACCACGTTCACATCCAGGTCGTTGTCGCGCGAATGTTCGCCGATCACCATGCCCTCGTACACCTCCACGCCCGAGGGCACGAAAAGCACGCCCCGGTCCTGCAGGCCGTTGAGCGCGTACGTCGTGGTCGGGCCGGAGCGGTCCGCGATCAACGCGCCCGAAGGACGCTGCGGGATTTCGCCCTGATACTGCATGTAGCCCTCAAAAATCGAGTTCATGATGATCGTGCCCCGAGTTTCGGTCAGCATCTCCGAGCGCAGCCCTATGAGCCCGCGCGAAGGCACCCGAAATTCGAGCCGCGTGCGCCCGTAGCCGTGCTGCGACATTTTCACCATCTCGCCCTTGCGCGGCCCCAGCCGTTCAATCACGGTTCCGACGAAGTTGTCCGGGATGTCGATGGTCAGGTGCTCGACCGGCTCCATCAGCTGCCCGTCGACGCGCTTGGTCACGATCTCCGGCCGCCCGACCATCATCTCGAAGCCTTCGCGGCGCATCATCTCGAGCAAAATCGAGAGCTGCAGCTCACCCCGGCCCAGCACCTTGAACGTATCGGGCGAGCCCGTTTCTTCGACGCGAATCGAAACGTTGGTCAGCAGCTCCCGGTCCAAACGCTCGCGGATGTTGCGCGAGGTCACGTACTGGCCCTCGCGCCCGGCCATGGGTCCGTTGTTCACCGACATCTGCATCGCAATCGTCGGCTCGTCGATGACGATCAAGGGCAGCGGCTGCGGGTCATCGATGCTCACCAGCGACTCGCCGATCGTGATGTCGGGAATGCCGGCCAGCGCGATCAGGTCGCCGAGCTCGGTCTGTTGCGTGTCGACGCGCTTCAAGCCTTCAAAGGTGAACAGCTTCGTCACCCGCACTTTGACCAGCGATTTGTCGCGCTTGGAAACCATGATTTCGTCGCCGGTTTTGAGCGTGCCGTTAAACACGCGCGCAATGGCGAGGCGGCCCAGGTAGTCCGAGTAGTCGAGATTCGTGACCAGGATCTGCAGCGGCGCGCTTGCGTTGCCGGGCGCGGGCGGCGCGGTGGTCAGGATGGTTTCAAACAACGGCTGAAGATTTTCGCCCATCTTCTCCATCGAGGTCGAAGCCAGACCCTGCTTGCCGTTTGTGTACAGGACCGGAAAATTCAACTGATCTTCATGCGCATCGAGGTCGATAAACAGGTCGTAGACCTCGTTCAAAACTTCCTGTGGGCGAGCGTCGGGCCGGTCGATCTTGTTGATGACCAGGATCGGCGGCAGGTTCGCCTCCAGCGCTTTTGCGAGCACGTAGCGGGTCTGCGGCAGGGGCCCTTCAGAGGCATCGACCAGCAGGATGACCGCGTCGACCATCTTAAGCGCTCGCTCGACTTCGCCGCCGAAGTCGGCGTGGCCCGGCGTGTCGACGATGTTGATCTTCGAATCCTTGTAGAAGATGGACGTGGGCTTGGCCAGAATGGTGATGCCGCGTTCGCGCTCGAGCTCGTTCGAGTCCATGACGCGGTCTTCCACGGCCTCATTGGCGCGAAAGGTCCCGGATTGGCGGAGCATGGCGTCCACCAGGGTGGTCTTGCCGTGGTCGACGTGGGCGATGATGGCGACGTTACGGATGTCGGAGTGGGGCACGCTTGCAGGTTCCTATTCTTTGTAAAAGGCTGGAAAACCCAGTTTAGCAGGCGCTTAGAGCAGAATCACGATAACTGTGCCCAGCGCGGATGCGCTGAGTGGGGCCGCTCTTTACGCAACGGCCCCGTGCACCGTTGCTGCTTCGGGTACACCTGTCGTGATTCTGCTCTATTCATACTTGAGCGACTCGACCGGGTCCAGCTGCGCGGCGCGGTTCGCCGGGAGCGTCCCGAAGATGACGCCCACCGCGCTGGACGTGACCAGAGCGATAACCACCGACCAGGGCGAGATCGGGATGGCATACGAGGTGAAAAACCGCAGCGAAAGCGGCACCGCCAGTCCCACGATGGTCCCGATAATGCCCCCGGCGAGCGAGATGAACACGGCCTCGATCAGGAACTGGAGCTTGATTTCGCGCGCGGTCGCGCCCAGCGCCTTGCGAATGCCGATCTCGCGGATGCGCGAGCGCACCGTCGCCAGCATGATGTTCATGATGCCCACGCCCCCGACCGCGAGCGTGACCGTGGACAAGAGCAGCAGCATCACCGTCAGCGCGTCCGTGATCCATCCGGCAGTGGTGAGCAGCTCGGTAAGCGTGGTGGCCGTGTATACCGATTTGGGCTGGTGGCGGCTGTGCACCACGGCCACGATCTTTTTGGCCGCCGGTTCCACATCGTTGCGGTCCCGAATCGTCATGTAAATCTGTTTGAGCTGATCGGTGCCCGCAAAGTAGCGCCCGACCGAATACGGAACCAGGACGGTTTGGTCGGCAATTTCCGACTCGCCGAACGTGTCGATAGCTTCCTTGAACACCCCGACGATGGTGAAGGGAATGCCGGAAAGCGAAAAGTTCTGGTTCACCGCGGCGGCATCGGTGCCGAAGACCTGCTGGGCGAGGTTCTCCGTAATCACGGCGGCGTGCGAGTGCGAGCTTTCGTCCTCGTCATCAAAAAAGCGTCCGGCCACCACTTTGAGGTTGCGAATGAGCTGGTACTCCGGGACCACCCCCAGGATCAGCAACTGCTTTTCCGTGCCGTGGATCGAGATGCGGTCGTGCATTTCCAGCAGCGGCGAGGCGTACTGGACCTCAGGCACCTGCTCCTTGATCGCGTTCACGTCGTCGCGGGTCAGGTAGTCGGTTTGGTAGGTGTTGACGCCCCCGCTCGCGCCGCCGGTGTAATCGACCGAAACCAAGTTGGTGCCGATGCTTTCGAGCAGCCCCAAAATGTACTGCTTGCCGGTGAGCCCGATGGTGGCGACGAAAATCAGCGACGCCGCGCCGATGACCATACCCAGCGCCGTAAGCGCGAACCGCACTTTGCTGACGCGGAACGAATCGATGGCCAGCATCACGATTTCGGACACCACCATTGTCCGCTTCGCACTGGCGAGCGTGGCGTCGAACGAGCGTCGGGATGAGGCGCGAACCGGCGGCATGCCCGTCTACTATGGTACGCGACCGATCCCATCCTGGTAATCATCCAGTTACGCGAGTGTTGGCGCGGATGCAACTATTTCCGCAAAGCCCCGCATCCCCCTTACAACTCCAGAGCCGACGCCAGTTTGGCCGGGAACCATCGACACTCACACGCAGCGCCTCACTGCCCGCCCGGGCGCTGCCATTTCGGGAGGCAATATGAAAAAGCAATTCGCTGCGAGAGCTTCACTCGCATTGGCCGCTTGCGGCATGTTTACCGGTGCCCTGGGCGCGCTCGCGCAGGGCGTCTACGGCTCCATCGTCGGCACCGTCGCCGACCCCTCAGGCGCCGTGATACCGAACGCCCAGGTCGTGATAACGGACAAAAACAAAGGCACGAGCCAGACCGTCCAGACCAACGGGGCCGGCGAATATTCGGCCAGTCGCCTAATCCCCGACACCTATACCGTGAAGGCGACTTCCGGCTCGTTTACCCCGGCCGAGGCCGACAACATCCAGGTCGCGGTCGATGCCGCGCCGCAGGTCAACCTGACCCTGACCACGGGCGCAGCCGCCACCAACGTCACTGTCACGTCGGCCGCGCCCGCGCTGAAAACCGACCAGGCCGACGTTTCTCAAACCCTGAATAACCAGCAGTTACAGAGCGTTCCGAGCGTAAACCGCAACTTTACGCAGTTCACTCTGCTCACGCCCGGCGCGCAGCGTTCCAGCTTTTCCATCGGAGCGACCGAAAATCCGCAGGGCACGGTGGCCACCTCGATCAACGGATCGAACTACGGAACGGAGGGCTGGCTGCTGGACGGCACGGACAACCGCGAGCCCGTGCTGGGCATTGTGGTGATCAACCCCACGCTCGATTCCATCCAGGACATGCGGGTGATCTCGGAAAACTACCCGGCCGAGTACGGCGGCGCGGTGGGCGGCTTCGTGGTGGGATCCACCAAGTCGGGAAGCAACGAGCTTCACGGCGACGCGTTTGAGTTCCGCCGCAGCGATGCACAACAGGCCCGCGACCCGTTTACGCAGTTTCAGCGCGATCCGGTGACGGGCCGTTTCCTGCCTTCATCCTTGTACAACCAGTTCGGCGGCTCCATCGGCGGTCCCATCTTCAAGGACCACTCGTTCTTTTTCCTGGATTACCAGGGCCAAAGACAGCGCGTCGGCAACAGCCTGCAGGAAAATGTTCCGACCACCCAGGTGCGCAACACCTGCCTTAGCGGGGTGGGGTTGTGCGATCTGAGCCAGTATGGCGTAAAAACGGTGACGTACCCGGGCGGCCCCGCCGCGGGAGTGCCGTCCAACGCCATTCCCGCAGCCGCCATTACGCCGCAGGGCCGTGCGCTGCTGGCCGCGTTGCCGGCGCCGAACGCGACCGGCACTTCCAGTGGTACGCTGAACAACTATGTGGCATCAGGCAGCGGGACCGACAACGGCGACCAGGCGGATGTGCGTTTGGATGAGCAGCTTTCCGAGCGCGCGCACCTGTTCGGCCGCTACGACTACTCGAACTTCCGCCTATTTGGCGCGCCTGTGTTCGGGGCGGCGGGGGGCGCCGGGTTCGGGCTCGGCAACTCCACCGGCACCGACAATGTGCAGAACCAGAGCGTCGCGGCGGGGCTCGATAACGCGCTCAGCTCGAACCTGCTGACGGATGTCCGCTTCGGCTTCCTGGAATATCACGTTTCCGAAAATAAGTTCGACGCGGGCACGAACCCGGCGGCGGCGGTAGGCATTCCGAACCTGAACAGCGGCAGCTTTGACACTACCGGCTCTCCGACCTACAACGTCGAGGATACCTCGGTTTCTAACTTCGGTAGCCAGAACTGTAACTGCCCGCTGAAGGAGAGCGAGCAGGTGTACCAGCTGGCGAATAACTGGACCAGGGTCGCCGGGAACCACTCCATCCGCTTCGGCGCGGATCTGCGGTACGCGATCAATTTGCGCAATGCCAGTGATAATAACCGCTCCGGCATCTTGTACTTCGGCCAGGGCAGCAGCGGAGTGCCGGCGATTGCGGCGGGTCCGGGAACCACGGCGACTCCGAGCACCCCGGGGCTGGGGCTCGCGTCGGTCCTGTTTGGCGAGATCGACCACTTCCAGCGCTTCGACGTGTACAACCAGAATGCGTCGAGCCACCAGAAGCGGGGCGGATTTTACGTGCAAGACGACTGGCGGGTAACACCCAAGCTTACGGTGAACTACGGAGTGCGTTGGGACATTATCTTCCCGGAGACAGCGAACTCTACCGCGACCGGCGGCTTCACCAACCTGAGCACGGGACTTATCCAGGTGGCGGGGGTTGGGCCATACGGAACCAATGGCGGCGCCGGCCTAGACCTGAAAGATGTGGGCGGGCGATTCGGGTTTGCTTACCAGGTCAAGCCGGACACGGTCGTCCGCGGCGCATTCGGCCAGATGTACGACGACGTGGGTTTCTTCGGAACGATTTTCGGCTCGGCTCTCTCACATAACATCCCGGTGATCAACAACGAGGACCAGAACGCCGGAAACACGGTCGGGCAGTATAAGTACGTGTTTAACAATCTTCCCGCTAAACCCGCCCCTTTTGCGATCCCTGCATCCGGCCTAATCCCGATTCCGGACGGGGTCAACGTTCCGCTGCGGCCGCTTACACTTACACTTCCTCTGGTCTACCAGTACAACCTGAGCCTGCAGCAGCAGATTTCGAGCAACATGACTGCAACCTTGGCCTACGTAGGGAACCTTGCCGACCGGGTTTACCCTTCGGAAACCGAGGGCTACAACATCAACGTGCCTGTGCTGCCGAGCAACCCGGCGCAGTTGGCCGGCAACGGGCGTAACCTGCGGCGTCCCTACTACAACCGCTTCAATAACATCTACAACGGAGCCGCCGTCACCTGCTGCTCGCAGGACATCAATTCAACCCGGCCCGCGGCGCGCTCCAACTACAACTCGTTCCAAGCCACGCTCAACCAGCGCTTCGCAAACGGGTTCCAGTTCCTGGCGAACTACACTTGGTCTCGCGCGCTCAACTATGGCGCGACTTACTTCGCGCAGAATCCCCGTGTTGAGTACGGACCCAGCGATACCAATCGAAACAATGTGTTTGTCCTAAGCGGCTTGTACGAGCTGCCCTTCGGACAGAACCGCCGGTTTGTGAACAACAGCAATCGCTGGATCAACTACGCCATCGGCGGATGGGAGATTACGGGGACCACAACCTACGAAAGCGGCCTGCCCTTTACCCCGACTTACCAGGAGTGCGGGTCGGACCAGGACATCGACACCCAGTTCAGCAGCCCGGGCACTTCGAGCGACTGCCGTCCGAATAAAGCCGCCGGCGCGAATGGGTTCGGGCTGAGCGCGGGCAGCTTTGACCCGGCAACCCACTCTCGGCGCTACTTCACCCCGGTCGCGTCGCTTACCACTAACGGCGCCACTTCCGGTCCGTTCACGCGGCCGGCGTTTGGCACGATCGGCAACGTAGGACGAAACTTCCTGCGCGGCCCATCGGACTACTTCGCCGACGCGTCTCTCTTCAAGAACTTCAACATCACCGAGCGCTTCAAGGGCCAGTTCCAGTTCCAAGCCTTTAACGTGTTCAATCACACTCCGCTGGGCGTTCCCAGCACGTCGGGCGCGCGTTGCGTCGACTGCACAATCGGCAGCCCGGGCCTGATCACCAGCGTGGACACCGCAGTGTCAGGAACAGGAACTCCTTACATGCGCCAGCTGCAGTTCGGGGCGCGCCTGCAGTTCTAAATCGGCAAGGGCCGCCGCTGCTTATGCTTGGCCCTTTTCCGACCGTTGTACACTGGCTGCACGCTGCGGAGGGATGTGTGAGCGGTTGAAACAGGCGGTCTTGAAAACCGCTTTACCC
>CAXTRW010000008.1:0-34272 GCA_964246765.1 uncultured Acidobacteriaceae bacterium
CGACGCCTCGCCCGTATGCACCGTCAACTCCACGCGCGGGCTTTGCGCCTGCAACTTCGACACAGCCGCAGTGACCACTCCCGCCGCGCCCAGCCCCCGCAATACCGCTCGCCGTGTTATCGCTCGATCCACTCCCTCGCCTCCGCAAATACGAATGGTACCCCGTTGAGGTCCCGACGGCGATCCACGGACGCAAAACGGTAACCGAATACAAGCTGGCTGAATGAAATTTCGCTTCGTCGAAACAGTTAATGGAGAGTTATGGGCAGTTATGTTCTGTGCCGAACACCGGCAACGCCGTAGCTCTGCAAACATCAGCAATGCCGGTCGCCGCGGCGGCCTCATGCGAATCCCCCGGGAGCTGTCTTTGATGTCCTTCTCTTCGCATCCACAAAACCTGCCGGACTGCGAGCCTATCCGCGCGCTCTACGCGACCGGCCGCGGCGAAGCTTCAATTCTCTCGCTGGGCAACGATTACAAGCTGCTGGAGACCCGAGCGGCGGTTTTGCAAATGACCGGATGCGACGTGGTGTCGGCTCTCCCACGACAAGCATCGAGGCTACTCTCGGATAAGCGCTTTTCGCTGGCTATCTTCGGACACACCCTGCTCGACACTGAGGCGGCGGAACTGGCCTTGCTCGCGCGGCGCAGCAACCCGAATACCAAGCTGCTGCTGTGCTGTTTCGACCCCCGCCCACCGGCGTTCCAGCAGCTTTTCGACGCAATGGTGGAAAGCTGGACCGGGCCAGCCGCGCTTTTGCGGGCTGCCGGACAGCTGCTCGCGAAAGACGGCACGGAACTGATTTGGAGAAAGCCTCACTAGTTGTTGGAAAGCGAGCGTCCGGGCTGGGTGGGTCGTGCCGGGAGGTGGAGGCGCGGGCCGGGATCGAACCGGCGCATAAAGGTTTTGCAGACCTCTCCCTTACCACTTGGGTACCGCGCCGAAACTTCGGTGAAAACACCAGCCGGTTGAGACTGGAGCGGGAGACGGGACTTGAACCCGCGACCCTCGCCTTGGCAAGGCGATGCTCTACCACTGAGCTACTCCCGCGTGGGTACTTTTTGAGTCTACTGAATGGGGGCGGGGCGGGTCAAATCATCTAATGCGCCGAGGCAACCGGTAGAAAACTGTCCGGCTCCACCCGGCAGCTCACGCCCGCTGCGGGCCGCCAAACCCGCCCGTCTGCGTAAACCAGTTCACGCACATCCACAAAGACCACGGTCGCCTGCCCATCGACGGAGGCCTGGCCGCCCAGCTCCGGGGCGCCTTGTTTGCCGGCGGTCAGCTGGAAATCTTTCGCGACATCGGGCTCAACGCCCGACGCAACTGCCAGCAAGCGGCGCTGCGCGGTTAAGGCGTGCACCGTGAGCGAAGCCTCCCGGATGCGAGCGCCACTCTGCGCCATGAGGTTCACATGCACGCCGTTCTGCGACGGATCCTGTTCCGCCCCGCCGGCGTAAGCAACGGCGCCGTTCGGAGTTCTGCGGGCCGACATTGCCACCGGGCAGCCCAGGCCGCTCCGGGGCCCGTGGAACTGTGTTTGCACACCCGGCCCATGGGCGAGGGCCGGCGCCTGTGCGGCACCGATAGAGACCAGCCCAATCACGCCAAGCCCAACAAGGTTTCGCATTTCGACCTCCCCTTGCGAGACATTCTAGTCCTGTACTTGATGCATTGCAGCTGTTTTTTGGAGGTTGTGACGACGGACGCGGGCAGGTCTTCCCGAAACCGGCGGCATTCCCAAACTGGGAATGGTCGCCCGAAATTGGTGACCGCGGCGGCGGCCAACTTCCACGCTCCCGCGTACACTAAGCGGAACACGACCCCCGGCAAGCCGGAAAACACAATCTGTACCGATTTGAGACGAATGCAGAAGACTTCACAGTCCGGCAACTTGCCGGCATCCCACGAGCGCATGAAAACCGGCCAAGCCTCCACACTCGACGAACAAGCACTGCGCGCCTGCCCGATCGGCGCGGAGGTTTCCCCGGAAGGCGCGCACTTCCGGGTGTGGGCGCCCGGACGCGAGCGGCTGGCGGTGCTGCTCGAAGGCAAAGCGGCGGCGCAGATGGAAAAAGATCAAGACGGGTACTGGAGCTGCTTCGCGGAAGGCGCAAAAGCCGGCGATCGGTATCGCCTGCAACTAGACGGCGGCGAAAGCTACCCCGACCCGGCGTCGCGCTTTCAGCCGGACGGCCCGCACGGCGCGTCGGAGATCGTGGACCCGGCGGCCTTCGCCTGGAGCGCGGGCGAGCAATGCTGGCCCGGCGCTTCGCTGGAAGCGCAGGTTTTGTATGAACTGCACATCGGCACGTTCACGGCAGAAGGAACCTACCGGGCCGCCGAGCGCGAGCTGCCCCGCCTGGCCGCACTCGGCATCACGGTGCTGGAGCTGATGCCGCTGGCGCAGTTTGCCGGAGGCCGCGGATGGGGCTACGACGGCGTGGACCTGTGGGCGCCTCACAACACCTACGGAACGCCCGACGAGCTCCGGCACTTTGTCGACGCGGCGCACGCGTCCGGGCTGGGGGTCATCCTGGACGTGGTCTACAACCACCTCGGCCCCGATGGGAACTACCTCAAGGAGTTCAGCCCGGACTACTTCGCGGCCGAAGCGACGGAGTGGGGTGCTTCGATCAACTTTGACGGCCGAAACTGCGCGGGTGTGCGGGAGTTTTTCCAGGAAAACGCGGCTTATTGGGTTCGTGAGTTCCACTTCGACGGGCTGCGTCTGGACGCGACCCAGTCCATCAACGACAGCGGCCGTTTGGGGCGGCACATTTTAGAGGAGATCGGCGAAGCGGTTCGCACTGCGGCCGGCCTGCGCGCAACCATCCTCGTCGCCGAAAACGAGCCGCAGGACACCACGCTGGTGCGCCCGGCCGGCGATGGCGGCTACGGCCTGGATGGCATGTGGAACGACGACCTCCATCACTCCATGATGGTGCGCCTGACCCACAAGCGCGAGGCCTATTACTACGACTACCTGGGCCGCCCGCAGGAGTTCGTCTCCGGGGCCAAGCGCGGTTTCCTGTATCAGGGCCAGTATTACGACTGGCAGAAGGGCGATCGCGGCCGCACCACCCAGGGCATCGCGCCGCAGCGCTTTGTCACGTTTCTTGAAAACCACGACCAGGTTGCGAACACCGACACCGGCTCGCGGGTGCGCCTGCGCTCGCATCCCGGCGTGTACCGGGCCATGACTGCGTACTGGCTGCTGTGCCCCGGCACACCGATGTTTTTCCAGGGTCAGGAGTACGGCGCGCGCACCCAGTTCCTGTACTTCTGCGACCACACGCCGGAGCTGAATCAGGCCATTCGCGAGGGCCGCTGCGAGTTCCTGAAGCAGTTCCGCAGCCTCGCGAGCCCGGACTCCCAAAAGGCGCTCGCCGACCCAAGCTCACCCGATACGTTTGCGCGCTGTAAGCTGCGGCCGGAGGAAGCGGACGAGCAGATCGTCGCCCTGCACACGGACCTGCTCAGGCTGCGGCGCGAGGACCTCGTCTTGCGACGCCAGGAGACCGCTGTTTTCGACGGCGCTGTGCTCTCAGAAGACTGCTTCCTGCTGCGTTTCTTCGCGGACCAGGGCGACCGCCTCCTGGTTGTAAACTTCGGGCGCGACCTCGATCTTGTGCACGCCGCGGAACCGCTGCTGGCGGCGCCTCATGGTTCTTCCTGGCGCTTGGCGTGGAGCAGCGATCACCACCGTTACGGCGGCTCGGGCGCTGTGTCACCGGTAGACCGCAACGGCTGGCGCATTCCCGGCGCTTCCACCACGCTGCTCACCCCGGGCGAGCCGCTGGGAAACGTAGACTGAAAGCTACCCACATGACCGACTCCCGCCTGCCCCTTCTTACGCGCTCCATCTCTCTCGGCCCCGGCGACGGGCGCTCCCAACGCAGCCTTCAAGACGAGTGGATCGTCACCAACGGCCTGGGAGGCTATGCCTCGGGCACGCTCGCCGGCATCAACTCGCGGCGATTCCATGGGTGGCTCATCGCCGCCTTGCCCGCCCCGCACGGCCGCACCATGATGCTGAATCAGATTGAGGAAACGCTTGCGATCGGCGGCAAGCGCCACACCTTGGTCGCCGAGGACCTGCCCCGCGCCACCCAGCAGGACCTGGTGAGCCCTACGCTGGTCGAGTTTCGCCTGGAAGACGGCCTGCCGGTGTGGACCTACCGCTGCGCCGCTTTTGAGCTGGAGAAGCGCGCCTGCATGGTCTACCGGCAGAACACCACGCTGATCCGCTACACGCTGCTGCGAGGCGAGTCGGCCTGCCTGGAACTGCGGCCTTCCATTGACATCCGCCCCCACGAGGGTGCGCTCGCAGGCCCGCAGGCGAGCGAGTACCGGCTCACCGCGTCCACCCAGGGGTATGAGATCTCCTGCGCGCCGGAAATCCCGCCTTTGCTGCTGCGGTTTGAAGGGCGCGCGGCGTTTCGCCTTTCGCAGCAGGAACTGCGTGAACTGGTGTACCGCGAGGAGCGTTACCGCGGCTACGACTGGGAAGGGGCGCTGTGGTCGCCCGGCCTTTTCTCGGCTTCGCTGGCGCAAGGCGAAAGCGTTTCATTGATTGCCTCGACGGAAAGCTGGGAGCGGGTGGATGCGCTGCCGGTGGAAGAGGCCTTCGCGGTCGAGCTGGAGCGCCGGCGGCGGTTGCTGCAAACCGCCCCGGCTGAAGCGCGCTCCGGCATGGCGGGCGAGCTGGTGCTGGCCGCCGACCAGTTCCTGATCGTTCCGGTGGGCCGGGTGGGCGATACCGTGCGCGCGCACGCGGTCGGCGACGAGGTACGAACCGTGATCGCCGGCTACCACTGGTTTACCGACTGGGGCCGCGACACCATGATCTCGCTCGAAGGCCTCACCCTCTCGACCGGGCGCAAAAGGGAAGCGGAGTTCATCCTGCGCTCGTTCGCACAGTACATCCACGACGGGCTGATCCCCAATATGTTTCCCGAGGGCAACACGCACGGGCTGTACCACACGGCGGACGCTTCGCTTTGGTTTTTCCACGCGGTGGAGCGCTACCGGCGCGCGGCCGGCGACACGGAGCTGCTGCGGTTCATCACGCCGCGCATGGCATCCATCGCGGACGCGCACCTGCGCGGGACCGACTTCGGCATCCACGTGGACCCCGCGGACGGCCTGCTGTCGCAGGGCGCGCCCGGCTACCAGCTGACCTGGATGGACGCCAAGGTGGGCGACTGGGTGGTGACGCCGCGGCGCGGCAAGGCGGTGGAGATCAACGCGCTCTGGTATAACGCGCTGTGCCTGCTGGCGAGCTGGCTCGACCAGCTGGGCGCGCCCGAACGCGCCGGGCGGTACCGCGAGCACGCGGTCCAGGCGCGGCGGAGCTTCGGGGAAAAGTTCTGGTACGCCGAGGGCCAGTATTTATACGACGTGATCGAGGCCGAGCCGGGCACCAGCGCCGTGGTGGACGGCTTGGACCACACCTGCCGTCCCAACCAGGTGCTGGCTATCTCCCTCGACAACCCGATCCTCGACCGGGAGCGGTGGACCCCGGTGCTCGAAAAAGTGCGCGCGGAGCTGTGGACGCCGGTGGGCCTGCGCTCGCAGGCGCCCGGAGGCCCGGACTACGCGCCTCGTTACTTCGGCGACCTGCGCACGCGCGACGCGGCCTACCATCAGGGCACGGTGTGGGCGTGGCTCATGGGGCCATTTGTGGATGCCTGGCTCAAAGCCTACCCCAGCGACCTGGAAACGGCGCGCGGGTTCATCACCGGCTTCGACCGGCACTTAAGCGAGGCCGGAATCGGGACTATCAGCGAGATTTTCGACGCGGACGCGCCGTATACTCCGCGCGGGTGCATTGCGCAGGCCTGGAGCGTGGCGGAGGTGCTGCGGCTGACGCTGCTGCTGGAGGGGCTCGGGCCGCGTTCGCAGGATTGAAAGGCCACGCCCGCGTCTCGCCGATCACTCACTCTGCATGCACCTTAGGAGCGGGAGACAGCTGCCCGTTTCTTCCTCGCGACTGAAGCTCCCGCGGGTTCTGCCGGCTTGTCATCTGCGCTCCGCAACTCGCCTCCCACTTTTAGGGGCTTTGCGGTGGCGAGCGGGATCGGTTCGCGCCCAAAGAGCAAATCGAGCACCCAATCCGTAAGAATGCGAACTTTTTGCGCCAAACCAGGCATCTTGCCCAGGTACACTGCCCGCCACATGGCCCAAGCGACGATGCCGGAAAAGTTCATGCCGTAAACGCGCGCGACCCCGGTGCGCCGCCCCACCAGCGCAAGCTCCCCGATGGGCGTATACCGGAACGGCTTGAGCGGCGCGCCCCGAAGGCTGCGTACGATGTTCACTCCTACCAGCTTGCCCTCGCGCATGGCATTTTGGGCGATTGGCGCGTAGGTTCCCTCACCATTCGGCTGCGGTATTTCCGCGCAGTCGCCCAACGCCCACACGCCCGGGTGGTCCGGGACCCGGCAATATGCGTCCACCGCAATTCCGTGATGCTTACCCTTGGCCGCGGGGAGCGGCCCAATCAGGGGATTGGGCGTCACTCCCGCAGTCCAAATCAGGGTGCGGGTAGGAATGCGCTCACCCCCCTCGACCTGGACGAAATTCGGACCCGCGCTCGCGATTCGCGCCTGGAGCTGCACTTCGACCCCGCGATCCTTGAGTTTTTGCGTTGCGAACTCGGCTAGACCCGGCGTTATCTCTTCGAGCAATCGCTTGCCGGAATGCACCACGACCGCGCGTACCTCTTCGGGGCGAATTTTCGGCAGCGCTTTCACGTTGAAGCGCACCAGGTCGTTGATGGCCGCCATGGTTTCGACGCCTGTGTATCCGCCACCCCCGACCACAAACGTCAGCAGTTCCCGCCGCTTCGCCGGATCATCCTCGACCGAAGCGCGCTCCAGGCAGGCGGACACACGATCGAATGCGGCTGTGGCGTCTTGGAGCTGCTTCATGGGGATGCAGTTTTCCTCCACTCCGGGCGTCTGATGAAAGTTGGTTACCGAGCCCAGCGCGATCACAAGCTGGTCGCCGGAGTAGGTTTTTGTCGAGATCCCGAGCTGCGTCGAACCGGAATTCACCTCTACGCTCCTGCCCGCCAGGTCGATCTTGGTAATCCGACCCTGCACGAAGCGGATGCGGTCGTGCACATGCCGCGCGGGGCTCACAATGTGGCTCGGCGCAACATCGCCGCCGGCGGCCTCCGTGAGCATGGGCGTGAACAATAGATAATTGTCCATGTCGATGAGCAGGATGTCGCCATTGCCATCGTCCGGCAGCAGTCGCGCCAGTTCCTGCGCGGCGCCCACGCCGGCAAAGCCGTTGCCCAGCACCACAAAGCGCATGCCTTTTGCAATTCCCGCGTTCTGCGCCCGCTCTTCAGCCCGGCGCAGAGCTGCCCAGACTGCATAGGTCGCTGCAACCGCCATTGCGCCGCGCGCGGTAGACTTCACAATCCTGCTCATCGCTCTCCTCGGCTACTGCTCGTGGTAACTGCGCATTAGGCCGCCGTCGACAACATAGGTCGAGCCCGTGATGTATCCGGCCTTTTCCGAAGCGAGAAATACGGCCAGATGCGCCACATCTTCCGGTTTGCCCATGCGGTTGAGCGGAATATTTTTGAGAAGGGCGTCCATCTCGGCTTTGTTGCCCATCATTTTCTCGTTGATCGGCGTTTCGATCGCGCCGGGAGCGATGTTGTTCACCGTGACGTTCATGGGGCCAAGCTCGACCGCCAGGTCGCGCATGAACATGCGCAGGCCGCCCTTGCTGATGCAGTAGGTCGAGAAGCCGGGAAACACCATGTCTTCATGCACGGAGCTGATATTCACGATGCGGCCGGCTTTCTTCGCGTCCGCCAGCTTCTGTACGAAGTACTGGGTCAGGAAAAACGGCCCCTTCAGGTTGACCGCGAGCACCTCGTCATAATCGGCCTCCTGTACCTCGGTAAACTGTGCTTTTTTCTCCATCCCGGCGTTGTTTACCAGGATGTCGAGCGCGCCGAAGCTCGTATATGCCTGATTTACGAGCTTCTGCGTGTCGGCGATCTTGGTGACGTCGGCCTGCACGATCGCGCCGTCCGAACCGGCTTTTTTCACCAGGTCCAGCGTGTGCTGGGCGCCTTCCGGGTGGCTGCGGTAGTCGATCACCACCTTTGCGCCTTCCTCTGCAAACTTCACAGCGATGGCCTGGCCGATCCCGGAACTCGATCCGGTCACCAGCGCGATTTTGTTGTCGAGCAAACCCATGGGCACGTCCCTTTTGTCCGTTTCGCCGGAATCTGCGAGTAAGATGCCGGGGACCGCGGATGCGGCAGCGCGGCTCTAGACTAAGAAGCGGCGAAGCGCCGCGTTGCACAAGAGCGGCGCGTCCTGCTGCACCCAGTGGGAAACGCCGGGCAGGAACTCCGCCGTGAGATCGCGAACGAACTCGCCGGTGCCGTCGGTTGTGTACTTAGCGAGAAACCGGTCGCACTCGCCCCACAGCAGCAGGGTTGGTGTTTCGATGACCGGAAAACCGAGCCGCATCTGCCGGCGCAGGCCGCCGCCGCGCAGAAAGGCACGATACCAGTCGATCATGGCCCGCAGGGCGCCGGGCTGGGCGGCGTTGGCTCGGGTGGCTTCGAGTAGCTCGCGCGGAAACCGGTGCGGCGCGCCCGAGCTGCGCAGCATCGACTCACCGATGGCCCGAGCGCTGTCGCGCGCGAGCACTCGCTCCGGCAGGCGAGGCAGCTGGAAAGCGAGCGTGTACCAGGAGCGCAGCAGCTGCCCGGGCCGGCGCAGACTGCGCGCGAAACACACGGGATGGGGCACGTTGATGATCACGAGCTTCGCCAGCGGCCGCAGCTTGCGCGTGGCGAAGCACCAGGCCACAAGGGCGCCCCAGTCGTGCCCGAGCAGCACGACCTCGCGCGCGCCGGAGGCGTCAATGAGGCCCGCGACGTCGTCCATCAGGCGCTCGATCGCGTAGGCCTGCATCTCCGGCGGGCGGCTCGAGAGGCCATAGCCGCGCTGGTTCGGCGCCCAAACCCGGTAGCCCAGCCCGGCGAGCTCGATCATCTGGTCGCGCCAGCTCAGGGCGACCTCCGGAAAGCCGTGGAGGCACAGGGCGAGCCGGTCGCCCGCGCCGCACATCAGCACCTCAAAGCGTAGGCCGTTGGCCCGGACGAAGTCGATGCGAAGCTCGTGCATGTGTGCCTGACTTAGAGCGCCTGCCCGACGCCATCCGCGGCGTGGCACAGGAAAATGTCCGGCTGAATGCCGGTCTTCTTCCGGTAGGCCGCGCCGACCGCCTTCACAAACGCCGGGGCGTGCTGCTCCTCGACCAGGTTCACTGTGCAGCCGCCGAACCCTCCGCCTGTGAGCCGCGCGCCCACCAGGCCGGGCTGCCGATTCGCGAGCTCGACCATGAGGTCGGCCTCCGGGCAGCTGGCTTCAAAATCGTCGCGATAGCTCGCGTGCGCCTCGGCCATGAGTTTGCCCAGTTCCTTCAGGTCACCGCGATCGAGCGCCGCCGCCGCCGCCTCGGCGCGCAGGCTGTCGGTAATGATGTGGCGCGCGCGCTTGAGCACATTGAGCGGCATCTCGCCGCCCCACTGCTCTAAATCTTGCGGAGCGGCATCGCGCAGCAGCTGGATCTCCGGCCTGTGCGATCGCAGGATCGCGGTGGCCTGCTCGACCTCCGCGCGTCGCGTGTTGTATTCGCCGCCCGCGTGGGAGTGCTTGACCATGGTATTGCAGATCACAAGCGCGAGCGTGGCCGGAATGGGCGCGAGCTTGGACTGGAGCGAGCGGCAGTCGAGCAGCAGCGCGTGGTCGCGCTTGCCGCAGCAGGCGATGAACTGGTCCATGATGCCGGTGTTCGCGCCCACATAGCCGTTTTCGGCCCTTTGCGCGAGCTTCGCCATCTCCGGCTTGGGCAAGGTGGCATGCGCGTGGGCCAGCAGCGCCGCCAGGGTGGCGACCTCGATTGAGGCCGAGGAGCTCAACCCCGCGCCGATCGGTACATCGCCCGTGATCGACAAAGAAAACGCCGGAACCTGAATGCCCTGCGCCAGCGCCACCGAGAGAACGCCGAGCGGGTAGTCGCTCCAGTGGCTGCGGCCCTTGGCGGGGATCGCGTCGAGCCGGTGCTCGACTTTTTCGTCGAAATTGGCCGAGTAGATCGAGACTTTGCCGTCAGTGCGCGGAGAGATCGCGGCGACGGTGGCGAAATCAATCGCCGCCGGCATCACAAAGCCGCCCGCGTAGTCGGTGTGCTCGCCGATTAGATTGACGCGGCCGGGCGCGGAAAACACGCCGATAGGAACCTGGGAGTAAATGCCTTTGTGCGTTTCCGTCAGCTTGTGCGCTTCTGCTTTCGTGTCCACTCGTTACCTTTCGTCCGCCTTGCCGATCTCCAGCCGCAGGCTCCAGCGCTTTTCCTCGCCTGGCTGCAGCTGCGCTCCGCCGCCCTGCGCGAGCGAGTCGGCGAGCGAGTCCACAGGCAGGTTACAGGGCTCGGGCGCGACCGTGTAGCCTTTTTTCGCTTTGGGGTCGCCGGGCCAGCCGCCGTAGCAGAGCCACAGGCCCAGAACCGGCGCGTCTTTGGGATCGAAGTGTAGGGTCAGGCGGGTGCGCAGGGTTTTGCGCTCCAGCGCCACCCAACCCTCACGCGGCGCTGGCATGGCCAGCTTGTCGCCCACGCCCGCGTCCAGGTCCAGCGCGAGCGACAGGTCCAGCGGCTGGCGGTCGAGCGCGTTTGCGGTGAGCGGCCAGGGGTGCTTGCTGCCGGCCGGGCCCAGGCGTCCGTTCGCCGAGGACAGCGCCGTGACCTCCTTGACGGACTCCGGCAGGTGAATGCGGTCGAAGGGGTACACGGCGAGGAGCGGGTGCGCCGACCAGCCGTAGGGAACGCGGGCATCGCTCCGGTTCCGCACTGTGTAATCCAGGTGCAGCATCGCGCCATCGAGCCGCAACCCGCGCTCGAACGCGAGCGGAAGGGAAGTGCCGTCCGCGTGCATGCGCAGAGTGGTTTCCGTTGCCTCGTCTACCGCAAACGGGACACGCCAAAAATCGCCATGGTCCTCGATCGCGGCCGATTGCCCCTGGCCATAGGTGACCGTGCAGGGGCCGATGGAGGGCAGGCACTCATCCCACCCGCTCGCGTCGCCCTGGTCGAACGGCATGAATGGGGTGCGCGGGACGTAGGGCTTGAGCGGCGATTGCAGCAGCTCGCCGCCCTCACCCGCCAGCGTAATGGAACTGAGCTTGCCGCCAAGCCCGGGCAGCACCTCGACGCGCAAACGACCGTTTGAGAGAACGCGCCGATCCCAATCCCTGTTCTCGGCGAGGCCGTGCTGGAGCTCTTCGGGCATGATTTTTCCACCTCGAACCAGCATAGCCCAGCGCGGGCATGATTGCTTTCCTGCGTTTCCATCACCAAAAGTGGAATGTTTCTCTTGAAATTGATTGACAGAGGGCCGCTGGGGTCGCTACCGTGGTGAGCCTTGGAAGGGATGATAAAAACAAAACCCTTTCCGCGTCGACCACGAACGAGCGATTCCCCCACTTTGCCAGTGAGAAAGCCGTGTACCGCATGTTTCGAGTGACCAAGCGTACCCTTCTTCCCGCCATCGCTGTCGCAGCTTCCGTGCTCGCTGCCTCGCCCGCTCGGGCGCAGGTGGACCAGGGCGGCATCTCCGGCACCATCCGCGATGCAAGCGGCGCGGGCGTAGCGAACGCCAAAGTAGCTATCAAAAACGCGGCCACCGGATTTGAGGTCACGGTGACCACGGACGGAAGCGGCAACTACACGGCGAGGCCGCTCAAGATCGGCACCTACACGGTGAAGGTTGAGGCCACCGGCTTTGCGCCCGCTACCCAGGACAACGTGCAGGTGAACGTTTCGACCGATACGACGGCGGATCTCCAGGTGGGCGTCGAGGGGACTCAACAGTCCGTCACCGTGACCTCTGCCCCGCCCGCGCTGCAAACCGAGGAGGCCTCGACCGGCCAGGTGGTCTCGTCCAAGACGATCAACGACACACCGCTGAACGGGCGCAACTTTACGTTTATCGCGCAGCTTTCGGCCGGGGTGTCGCCGTCGGAGCAGGGCTCGCGCGGCGCCGCCAAGGGCGACTTTTCCGCCAACGGGCAGCGGTCCGAGCAGAACAACTTCATCCTGGACGGAGTAGACAACAATGCCAACTTGGTCGACTTCCTGAACGGCGCGAGCTTCGTGATCAAGCCACCGCCGGACGCGCTGCAGGAGTTCAAGGTGCAGACCGGCGACTATACCGCGGAGCTGGGCCACTCGGCCGGCGCGGTGCTCAACGTCGCGACCAAGAGCGGCACCAACCAGTTTCACGGCGACCTGTGGGAGTACTTCCGCAACGATGTGCTGAACTCGCGCGATTATTTCCAAAACAGGGTTCCGAAGTATCGGCAGAACCAGTTCGGCGCGACGCTCGGCGGCCCCATCATCAAGGACAAGCTGTTCTTCTTCGGCGACGCGGAAGCCAACCGGATCATCTTCGGCCAGACCGGCATTTACACCGTGCCCACGCTTGCAGAGCGCACGGGCGACTTCTCTGACCTGCTGAACGGCGGCGCAAACGGCCGTGGGCAGCCGGTGACGCTCTACCAGCCGGGCGGCCCTACGCTTGTCGACCAGAAAAACCCAAATAGCGGCATCATTGCGAACAACTACCTGAACTGCAACGGCGCGAATAACGTCATCTGCCCGGCGCAGGTGAACCCGGTCGCGCAAGGAATTCTCAATGCGTATCCGAAGCCGAACCGCGGCGGCCCGGCGAACACCATCAACAACTACACCTTCCAGGGCAGCGCCAGCGACAACACCACCCAGTACGACGGACGCCTGGACTACAACGCAAGCCAGCACGACCAGATGTTCGCGCGATACAGCTACACCAACGAGCCGGTCTCGTTTATCGCCCCGCTCGGCATCCTCGACGGCGGCAGCTTCGGCGGCAGCGGCAACACGGTGACGGAAGGCCGCAATTTTACCTTCAGCGAAACGCACGTGTTTGCCCCCACGCTCATCAATGAGTTCCGGGTGGGTTACAACTGGATTGCCGCGGCCTTCATTCCGCCCAACGCCGGCGTCGACCTGTCTCCGCAGTTTGGATTGGGCGGGATTCCGTTCGGCCCCGGCAACGGCGGCCTGCCAAGTTTCGGCTTCGGCAGTAACGGGCTTTCGGGCGCCGGGTCCCCGGTCTACGAGCCCACGCGCGAATATGAAAACGTCATCCAGGTCCTCGATAACGTGAGCAAACAGATCGGCAATCATTCCTTGCGCTTCGGCGTGAATTTCGAGCGTATTCGGGTCCAAACCAACCAGCCGGTCGACCCCAAGGGCACCTTTACCTTTGACGGCAAATTCTCGCAGGACCCGAACAACACCGGCAACACCGGTTACGGGGCCGCGGACTTCCTGCTGAATAACATCAGCTCCAGCTCCGTCGCGAACATCTTCACCTCGCACACCGAGCGCTGGTACCGCTCCGGCTACTTCCAGGATAACTGGAAGGTCACGCCGAACCTGACCCTGAATCTCGGCGTCCGCTACGAGTACACGCAGCCGATCAATGAGCTCGACGGCCAGCAGGCGAACTTTGTCCCGAACTATGCCGCGGGCACGGCTGTGTACCGCATCCCGGCGAAGGCGCAGAATCGCCCGCCGCTGACGCCGAAGTTTCTGGCGGCGCTCGCGGCCGACAAGGTCAGCGTCCAGTACACGACGAATAACTTCCTGGTAGATCCTTCCTATACAAATGTCTCCCCGCGCATCGGTATTTCTTACGAACTCGGCGGTAAGACGGTGATCCGTTCGGGCTACGGCATCTTTTACGGAGGCCTCGAAAGCACAGGCTACTACCCCAGCCTTTCACAGAACTTCCCCTTCCAGTACGACAGCAATTTCCCGAGCGGCAACTGCACCGGCCCCGGCGCCTGCCCGACAAACGGCCAGCGGCTTGAAACCGGCTTCAGCGACGCGCTCACCGCCGGCCTGGCGAACTTCGTCAATCAGCCGGGCTTCCGCAGCTACCAGACCAACACGCAGACGCCGTACAGCCAGCAGTTCAACCTGTCTGTGCAACGCACGATCACGAACTCGACCACAGCCACCGTCGCTTACGTGGCCGCGCTTTCGCGGCATCTGCAGTCCAACCCGGACGGCAATACCCCGGCCCAGGTGGTGCCCGCGGGGGTCAACGAGCAATCTCTTCGTCCCTACCCGGACTTCGGCGGCAGCAGCCTGATCGCGTACGCGGGTGGCGCCAGCTACAACTCGGCGCAGCTTACGCTGGAGCGCAGGCTGACGAATGGCCTAACGTTCCTGGGGGCGTACACCTGGTCCCACGCGCTGGACGACGCGAACACGCTGCTGGGCGGCTCAGGCCAGAGCGGCAGCGGCTACCGCAACCAGCGCCTGCTCGGCTACAGCTACGATTACGGCAACTCCACCATCGATGTGCGCCAGCGCTTTGTGTTGAACACGCAGTACGAACTGCCCTTCGGGCACGGGAAGAAGTACCTGAACTCGGGCGGCATCGCCAATGAACTGGCGGGCGGCTGGGCCGCGGCGCTGGTGTTCCGTGTGCAAACGGGGCAGCCGGTAGGCGTGTATGCGAACAACAACCCCGGCGGCACCGGCAATGCTTTCGCCTACCGCATTGCCGATCCCTTCAAGGCAGGCGGCACGCCCAACAGCGTGAACGGGACCTGCGCGACCAAGACCCGCACCGTGGAGACGTGGTTCAACCCATGCGCGTTTGTGAACCCGCCCAAGGTGGTGACCGGCGCGGCGGGGCCTGGGCAGATTTCCGTCACCGATCCGAACGTGCTTTCCGCCTATGGACCTCCGGGGCGCACAACGATTTACGGGCCCGGCTATAACCGCACCGACCTGTCCGCGTTCAAGAGCTTTGCCGTGTACCGCGAAACGAATGTGCAGTTCCGCGCAGATATCTTCAACCTGTGGAACACGCCTGCCTACGGTCAGCCCGGCAACACCACGGGCGGCGGTTTTGGGCAGATCACGAGCGAGAGGTTCGGCTCAGGCGGGGGTAATTACACCAGCACGGCGGGCGAAAGTCCGGACGCGCGCGTGGTGCAGTTCGCGCTCAAATATATTTTCTAACTGATCGATTGTTTGTCAGTTTGGGCAGGAAAGCACTTGCGGTTCGGAGCGCTTTCCTGTTTTGGGAACGAGCGAAAAGTTTTGTCTAAAGCGCTTGACAGCTCTGCTAGACTGGGTGCGCGTCGGAGGGGAACTCGGCAGCCGTGGCTTGCACCGCACTTCACTGTTGCTTTTCCTGTAAAGAGGCTTGTGTTCAATCCAGCGCAATTCAACCCAGGGACAGGCAACGATGGAACAAGGAACGGTGAAGTGGTTTAACGACGCGAAAGGGTTCGGTTTTATCTCCCGGCAGAATGGGGAAGATGTCTTTGTGCACTACTCGGCCATCAGCTCGAACGGCTTCAAGAGTCTGCAGGAAGGGCAAACCGTGCAATTCAACGTCATCAAGGGGCCAAAAGGCTGGCAGGCATCCGACGTTCAGCCGATGTAAGACGCAAACATACAATAGAAAAGAGGCGGCCTACGGGCCGCCTCTTTGATTTGCGGAAGCTCCCCGCCCGTTCACGCGAGCAGCTTTTCGTGGTCTCTATGGTCCAAGTTCGGCGTGCGGCTCGCACATCCGCAGGAGCTTCGGGGGACGAACTCAGTCGAGATCGTGATCTGTCGCGGCGCCAGCTCATCCTTGATCTGGTCGAACACCAGGTTGGTCGCGGCCGTGGCCAGATCGCTTACGTTCTGCCGCACGGTGGAAATGGCCGGACGTAGGGATCCGGCGAGCGGGAAGTCGTCGAAGCCGAGCAACGCTACATCTTGGGGCATGGAGTAGGGCGAGTCGAGGATGAACTCGTACGCGCTCACCGAGGCGACCCCGTGGAGCGCGTAGATGGCGTCGGGTCGGCCCGCCGGGTCGGCAAAGCAGTCGCGGAGCACGCGCGGCATCTGCTCCCCATCCGGCGTGTTCATGACGCAGGGCTCCAATCCTGCGCTGCGTACGGCTTCGTGATAGCCGCGGACCCGTTCCTGGATGCTGTAGAGGTCCGCGTCCCCGCCGAAGCACAGGATGGACCGGCGTCCGTGCCGGATCAGGTGCTCGACCGCACTGCGGGAAGCCTCGAAGTTGTCGGATAGCACCGAAGAGTAGCGGCCCTCGAGCGGGCGGTCGAGAGCGACCACCGGCACGGAAAGAGAGCTTAATGCCGACAGGAAGTTTCGGGTCTGCCGGCGGGGCGGCACGGCCAGAATGCCATCGACTCGGTAGCTGCGAAAGACGTCCAGCTCCTCGATTTCCTGCGCCGCGTCGTTTGCCGAGGCGAGGACGATCAGGATGCAGTTCCGCTGCCGCGTCGCCTCTTGAACGACGCTCGCCATCCGTGCAAAAAACGGATCGAGCAGGGTAGGTACGATGAGCCCGATGCTGTGGGCCCGCTCGCCCTTTAACGCGCGCGCGGCAAAGCTGGGTTGGTAGCCGAGGCGCGCGATCACCGATTGCACCTTGGCCATGGTCGCCGCATCGACGTAGTGACCTCCGTTGATGACCCGGGAGACCGTCGTGGTGCCCACGCCCGCTTCACGGGCGACATCGTTGAGGACGGGGCGCTTCGGTTTGCGTTGCAGCTTGCTTCTCTGTTCCATGCTCGACCCTGGGGAAGCGTACTTGTTTCAGCCCGACTTCTACAACCCTATCCGGATCACGCCCGCTGGAAAATAAGGCGGCCACCGCTCACGAGCGCTGCATGTTCGACCATAGGCGAGCGCAGAGGCGCGCCCTGGAAGGAAACCGCGCTCACTTGTTCACCACTTCCCGCTTGCGCGATCTCAAGAGTTTTCCCGTTTGCGAGGTGAACCGTGGCGCGATCAAACAAGGGCGCGCTCACCACGTACTCCGGTTTAGCCGGGCACAGGGCGAAGAGCCCCAGCGCGTTCAGCACATACCAGGCCGCCATGGAACCTGTATCTTCGTCGCCGGCGAAGCGGTCAGAGCTGTACAGTTCGTCCATCACTTTACGGGTCCAGTAGCGGGTGCGATCCGGGCGGCCGGCGACAGCAAAGATGCCGAGCACGTGGTGCACGGGCTGGTTCGAGTGAGCGTACTGGCCGAAGTTGACCGCGGCCATCTCCGACATCTCGTGGATTTCAGCGTTGTAATCGCCCAGATGGAAGACCGGCTGCATGCTGCACATTTGTTCGAGCTGCGCGACCGCCGCCGGGCCGCCGCCGAGCGCCTCCACCAGGCCGGGGATGTTGTGCGGAACAGCCCAGCGGTGCTGCCACGCGGAGCCTTCCACATAGGGGTTGCCCCAGGCGATGGGGTCGAAGGGCTCGACCCAGGTGCCGTCTGAATTCTTTGCGCGCAGAAAGCCGGTCTCCTTGTTGAACAGGTTGCGCCAGTACTCGGAACGCGCGCGGAACATCGCGTAGTCGTCCTGTTTGCCGAGTGCCTTGGCGACTTGAGAAATACAAAAGTCGCCGTAGGCCGCGTCCATGGTTTCCACCACCGAAGTGCCGACCAGGTCCTGCGGAAGATAGTGGTATTTCATGTACTGGACCACGCCGCGGCGGCCGTACCCATAGCCGTGCTGGGCCGGTTGCGTGGCGTGTTTGTGCAGCCCTTCGTACGCAGTGCTCAGGTCGAACCCCGTGATGCCCTTGGCCGCCGCTTCTCCGAACACCGAGTCGATGAGGCTGCCGGTCATGCCGCCGCGATAGCCGGGGCACGGAAACTGCGGCAGCCAGCCGCCTTCCTTGTAGGCGTTCACCCAGCCCTGCAGGATCTCGCCCAGCCGGTCGGGGTAAAGGATGGTCATCATCGGGTACCAGGCGCGATACACATCCCAGTAGCCGTGATCGGCGTACATCACGCCCTCGACCACCTCTCCGTTGTAGGGGCTGCGGTGGTGCATTTTGCCGGCGGCGTCGGGCTCGTGCCATATACGCGGGAACAGCAAGGTGCGGTACAGGCAGGAGTAGAAAGTCTTCTGCTGCTCCGGAGTTGCGCCCGCGATCTCGACGCGGCTCAGGTGCTTGTGCCACACTGCGGCGCCTCTGTCCCGGAGCTCCTGAGGCGACTGCGTACCGAGCTCCGCGTTCAGGTTCAGAACTGCTTGGTCGAACGAGATAAACGAAGTGGCGATGCGTACGTCCAGCGCCTTGGTCCCGGCCGGCAGATACACCAGAAAAACGCACCCTTCTTTGGACTCGGTCACGTCCACGCGCGTCCACGGCGCGGAGAACTTGAGCACGTAGTAATTGGCAAACCCGGGCGCAACACCGCCGGAGTTGATGCTTGAAGTAAAACGAATCGTGCCGCTCGCCGGATCCTGCTGCACGTTTTCCGGCTTGCCTTTCGGGATATCGACCAGAAAGCCGCACCCGTCTTGCGCGCGGTACTCGGCGGTGATCAGGGCGCCGCGTTCAGACGGGATCAGCTCTGTATCGATCCCGTCGCGCATCAGGTGGAGGCGCATGGTGTGCGGGTGCAGCGCCGCGTCCTCCGGGCGGTAGGAGGCGGCGCGGCGGCCGGGGTCGGGGTCGATGCGGCCGCTGAAGGGCAGAAAAGCCGCCTGCCCGTAGTCGCCCAGCCAGGGGCTGAGCTGGTGCGTGAGGCGGAAGCCCTGGATACGGCGCTCTTCCGGGTGAAACATCCAGGTGGTCCCGGCGAAGCTTTGCAGCGTCCAGTGCGCCATGCCGAAGGGCATCGCGGCGATGGGCAGGGTGTTGCCGCGGGAAAAGTTGAAAGTGGAGTCTGTGCCCTGCAGCAGGTTGACCAGCAGCAGAGGCTCGGTTGCAGGCGCCGCCGCTTCCGGCTGCTGCGGCGCTGCCGCGGGGGCGACCGCAGCGGAAGCGCGGTCTTCGGAAACCGACGCCGCAAGCACGGCTGCGCCTGAGAGTTTAAGAAAACTGCGCCGGTCGGGCGAGGATGGCTTGTGACTCATGCTTTCTCCTGCTGCATCTCGGTTAGACGGCGCTACTTGGCATAGGTTCCGCCCGGTACCGCGGCGTCGAGGAACTTCCATATCTCGCGGAATGCGCGCAAGGTTTGCTCGTCGGAGTAACTGCCGTGGACGCCGCCCGGGATAGTGACCAGCTCGTTCGTATCTCCGGCCTTGGTCAGCGCATCGCGCAAACGCACAGCTTGTGAATAGGGCACGGTTGGATCGTGGTCGCCGTGGATGGTGATGATCGGCGGCAGGCCGGGGCGCACATAGGTGATCGGAGATACCTCCTTCGCGATTTCATGCTTATTCGGGCCCGGTCCGACCCAGGCCACCGCATAGGTCTCACGGTCCGGGCCGCTCAGTTCGTCATCGACGTCGGTGATCCCGAACCAATTCACGATCGCCGCGACCTTGAGCGGCGGCGCGTTCGCGTCGACCGGGCAGGCGTTATCGAGATCGGTGCCCGGCGGCAGCATGCCTGTGATCAGCGCCAGGTGGCCGCCCGCGGAGTGCCCGCTCAGCACAATCCGGTTCAGATCGAAGTGGTACCGGCCCGCGTTGTCATACACCCAGCGCAGCGCACAGCGGGTATCCTCGACCGCGGCCGGGGCGTGTGTGTTCGAGGCAAACCGGTACTCCACATTGACAACGTTCCAGCCTCGTTCGACGTAGGGAAGAAACACATTCGGCGCGCCCCCTTTGTCGCCGAACACCCATCCGCCGCCGTGGATGTAGACAAGCGTCGGCACGGGACCCTTTGCCGCGTTGTTCTGCCACACGTCGAGCTTAACCTGGGTGTTATTAAAGGTGCCGTACGTAACATTTGCGTTGATGCCGTAGTCGAACGATGCCAGCTCTGCCCAGTCGCCTTTTGTTTGGGGCGCCTGTGCCTGCACGGGCAGGCTGCAAAGCATAAAGACCGTGAATGACAAGCCTTTAATGAAAAACCGTTTTCTCGTGGTTGCAAAGCGCATAGAATTTCCAATCTCCCCTGCATGAATATAAGTTCCTGAAGTCACAGCGAGCACCGCAAGGTGCAAAGCCCGAACCTCGGCGCTTTCACCGCCACAGCGCAGCTGTCGCCTTCGCCGGCCGTGAAACGGAGCATCTCCACCGGGTTGCCGCTCAGATCGACGATCTCGACCTTTTTAGGCCTGAATCCAAGCCGGATCCGATGCTCCTCCGCGTCGCTTTCGGCATTGAACAGCCGCACCAGCAGCGCTCCCGAGTCTACTTGCATCGCGGAAAGCTGCACACCCGGATCCGGCGCGCCGACCAGCGAACGGGTAAGCACAGCGGGTGTTTCCGGCCCTTGCATGAGCGATGTGAGCAGCGGCTCGCAGAATCGGCTGTACTCGTACGCAACCTTGGCGCGGTCCCAGAGCCCGGCATGCGGCACCAGCGCAAAGCGCGTCGTGGTCTGGCCCTCGAACGGGTGCTTGCCCCACCAAAAACTGCCGTTCCAGGCCCACCCCAGCACCAGGCCCAGCGTCTGGTCGGGGCCGTAGTTGTAGGCCGTGGTGCGGTCGCTCAGCACCGCGAGGCCGAACCGCTCATCCGCCTGCGCCAGGTCGATCCACTGCGCCAGGATGTTGTGCTTGATGTCGTCCCAGCTTTGAAAGCTCGTGTCCTTTACCTTGCTGCGGCACACGTCAAAAGCAGCGCTCTTGTACAAAGCCCCATCCTGCACAAATGGCAGGTGCGCCTGCAGCTTCCATCGCCCGTCGTTCTGCGAGCGGCGCGGGTCGCTCATGTGCGCGTTCGGCGCGGGCTCGTAGGGATCGCCGATCCAGGTCGGCTGCGGGAAGCGGAACGTCACCGCAATGTCGATGCGCGGCTCGCCCAGAGCCACCTGGAGCAGAGTCGAACACTGCGCCGGCCCCACCGTTCCCTTGATCTCGAGCGATGCCCGCACCGGGCCCTGCTCCTGCACAACCACCGTGGCGGCCGAGTCCGCGCTGCTGTGCCAGGCGCGGTCGTCGATGAAGTAGCCCCGGTACTCGCCGAACCGGCGCGGCGATGCGGGGTCTACGAACTCCTTGCCATCCTTGAGCGAGCGCAGACTGCGGATCGTTCCGCCGTGTGCGGGATCAACCGTAACCGCATACAGGTCGGACACAATCACGACCGACCCGTCCGCCTCGTGGCGCACCGAAACGCCCGGCGTTTGCGCAGGCGCGCTGCCGTACACCGGCCGGACCCGGAGCGTGCGAAAACCCATTGCCGGGACCTGCGCCCGGACCAGCAGGGATGCGTGATTGATGCCGCCTTCGGGCTGCTTTCCCTTGCCGGCCGCGATGGCGTGCTCCCGGCTCATGGAATCGAGCACCGGCATCGCGTAGTACGAGCGGTCGACGACCGCCTGGACCGGCAGGCTGTTGCCGTCTTCATCCTCCACCACAACAGCGGTCGTGCCCGGGTCGGTTGAGAGCGCGATCGCCGTCATTTCCGTGCGCGCAAAGCCGAGCGTATTGAACAGCCGCGCTTGCTGCGGGCCCAGCGGGTTCCGGGGTTGGCTGCTGCCGTTGTCCGTGAGCGCATCGCATGCCCGCGCGATTACCTCGTCGGACGCCGCCTGTGATTCGAGCGTTTTCGAGGCCACGTCGAAGGCCCAGGCCTCCCGCCCCCGGCGCGTGGTCGCGGTAATCCAGGCATCGTGCGCCTGGGTGAGCAGCAGCTTTTCCCAGGCCGCGTCCAGCGCCTCCGCCGGGTAGGGCGCGCGCTTCAGGGCGTAGGCCAGAGCGGCCATCTTTTCGGCCACGACGATCCGGTTTTCCGCGCTGCGCACCTGCTCGGCCACGGTGCGCAGCGTGGGGTCGCCCCACGGCAGCGTGACCAGGATGTCCTCAATGCTGACGCGCCAGCTTGCCGTGGGCGGCCCCGCGACGTCGTGGATGTACTCGCGCCAGGTGAAATAGCGAATGCGCGCGCCCTGCACACGCGGCTTGGCGGTCCAGCCCAAGTCTTGAAACGACATGCCCGCGGGATGCTGGATACCCGCCCGCCGGCAGCGCTCGGCGAACTCCTCGGTCGCGTCGATCGACTCGGTCTCCCACACGTGCTGCAGCCGCTCCACGGCGTAGCGCGGCACTGCCGGGATCGCCGTCCCGTCGGGGCCTTCCCAGCGCACCAGGCTGGCGTCGTAGCCCGCCATGTAGCCGCCCCACGCGGTGCTCGCGTCCTTTAGGCTCGCGCCCGTGAAGCCGAGCGAGCGCAGAATCTGCGGCAGGCACGTGGCCCAGCAGGGCTCCTGCACGGCGTAGGTGGTGATCGAAAGGCCGGGAAAGGACTCGCGAATCACCCGCAGCCCGCGCTGCATTTGGCGGATGTTGCTTTCGCCGCTGACCGCCCATCCGTAGGGCTGCGCGTAGGTGGCCCCCACCATCTCGACGCGCCCGGAGGGCGAGGTGTCCGCGAGCAGGCTCGCAAGCCGCGCAAACGCCTCAGGGTCGTCGCGGCGCAGCACCTCCCACGATGCAGCCTCGATGTCGAGCGAGATTTTCCACGTGGGAAACTGGTCCAGCGCGCTCAGGATATCGCGCCAGCTGCCCGGCGGCATGTGCCCCACCACGCCGCCGTGATAGCCGTCCATGTAGCTGATGGTTGGCTCGCTGCTCTCGCCCCATGCCGGGAAGCCATGGCCCAGAGAGCTGCAGGAGGCAAGGGCGAGCGACTTCAGGACCGATCTGCGGGAATACATTCTGCTCCTTGGTTTCCGTGGTACGTTTGCTGCTTTACGGAGCGAAGGACGGCGGCGGCTGGCCGGGGTCTTTCACCTGCTCGGCCGAGAGCGTAAACCGCACCTCGCTTGCACGCTTCAGCGCGTCCCAGTCCAGCCACCAGTTCCCGATCCGCTTGCCGTCCACGTTCAGCTGACTTACATACAGCTTTTCCGGCGCGCCGTCCGCCACGATCCGCAGTTCGTGATCGCCGAGCTTCAAAACGGCTTTGGGGAACACCGGGCTGTTCACCGCAAACCCGGCAACGCCCGGAATCTCCGGGAAAAATCCCAGCTGGCTGAACACAATCCACGAAGAAGTCGCGCCCAGGTCGTCGTTGCCGGGCTCCCCGTCGGGTGTCGCGGTAAACAGGTCGCCAAGCGTCTTGCGCACCACCTCCTGTGCGCGCCACGGCTCGCCGGACCAGTCATAGATCCAGGGGTCTCCAAAGCTGGGTTCATTGGCGATGAAGAAGTACGGCCCGCGGTTCAGGCTCCAGCTGCCGTACTGGCTGAAGTAGCTGTCCAGGCGGCTGTTCACAGCCGCGTCGCCGCCAATCGCCTGGATCACTCCCTTCAGGTCATAGGGAACCATCCAGGTGTACTGCGACGAGCTGCCTTCCACAAAGCCATCCCAGGATTCGGGCTTGAAGTTCGCGAGCCATTTGCCGTCCGCGTCCTTCGGGCGGATGTAGCGGGTTTGGGGGTCAAACAGCTTGCGCCACTCGGCGGACCGGGCCAGATACTGCTTGGCTACAGACTTATCGCCCAGCGCGGATGCCAACCGCGAGATCGCGAAATCCGCGTTTTCATCCTCCAGCGCGATGGAGGCCGACCCATACACGCCGGGCGCGTTGGCTACATAGCCGGTCTTCAATAACTGCGCCAGGTACGGCCGCTCCGGGTACAGCCGGACGTGCGCTGAGGGATCGTCGGCGCCGTGCAGCATGGCTTTCAGCGCCGCCCGTGTGTCGAAATCGCGGCCCCCGAACGCGTAAATACTCGAGATAACACCATCCGAAGGGTCGCCCACCATCACGCTGCTCTCGTCGTTGGCCACGGGCCAGATGGGCAGCCCCCCACCCTGCTGCGCGTCGGCTACCAGCGATGCGGCCAGGTCGCTGCCCACCTTCGGCATCAGCATGGTGATCAGCTGCACCTGGCTGCGGTAGATATCCCACCCGGAGTAGTTGGCGTACTGAATGCGGTTTTCCGCGGTCTGTACCTTGTTGTCAAAGCCCATGTACTCGCCGTTGACGTCGCTGAACACCGTGGGCTGCAGAAAGGTGTGATACATGGCCGTGTAGAAAACCTTGCGCTGCGCGTCGCTGCCGCCGGTGACCACGGCATGCGCCAGCACGCCGCCCCACGCGGCCTTTGCATCGCCGCGAACCTTGTCGAAGTCCCACCCGGGAATCTCGCGCGCAAGGTTGTCGTCGGCGTTGGCGATGCTGACAAACGACACGCCGACCTTGAGCCGGACGGTTTCAGCGGCCGAAGAAAAGCCCAGATAGCCTCCCGCGTGCGGCCCCCCGGCGGCGCGGCTCCCTTTGTTGAAGCCAAGCTCGGTAAAGGTGCCGGAGGTCTGGGGGGCCTGCTCGGTGCGCAGCGAAAAGTAGACCTTGTAGTGGTTCTGAAAGCCGCAAAACCCGCCGCTCTCGACCGAGCCCGTGACGTGGTCGCCGTCGAGCTGAATCTGCGCGTCGGCAACCCGCGTCAGATTCCGGCTCAGGTCCAGCAGCAGCGTATGGCTCCCCGCGCCGGCGGGATAGTGCACCTCGGCGATCCCCGAGTGGACCTGCGCCGCAAGCTGAATCGCAATGCCCGAGTCCAGCTTCACAGAGTAGTAGCCCGGCTGCGCGACCTCGTCCGCGTGCTTGTAGCCCGCGCGATACCCGAGCGGCAGCACCGGCGGCGGCTCCCCTGGGAGCCCCAGCATGGGAAACACCGGAACCTCCCCAAACACGCCGCAGCCCGGCCCGCTCAGGTGCAGCAAGCTGAACCCGCGCGTGACTGGGTCTTCATAGCGATAGAAGTTGCCGTCCGCGGAGTCCGGGCTCCAGTACAGCATCCCGAACGGCCGCGCGGCGCCCGGCATGGTGTTGCCGTTATCCTTCAGCTTGCTGGTCTGGGTTCCGATAAACGGGTCCACTTGGTCGTAAGGCTCGGTTTGCGCGTAGGCGCACGTCCCCGCCAGCAACCATAAGAGTACGATCCGGCAGCACTTCAAGATGCCCGTCAAACTTCCCCTCCCGGTCTGCTACTTAGATTCTTCTGCCGCCGCGACGCCTACAAACGAGTCCGCTGTGCCGTAGTACATCCACCATTTGCGATGCAGAAGCACCAGCCCCTCGGTAAACACAGTGCCGGCCGCGTACTGACCGGACTTCTCAAAGGGCAGCTCCGGTTTGAGATACGGGTGATCCATGCGGGCGATCAGCCGCGTCGGGTCCTGCGCCGAAAACAGCGCCTGCCCCGCCGAGTACGCGCCGGCGCCGATGGTCGGGTCGTTGTCACTCGCCGCGTTCTTGCCGTTGTAGAACACCACGATCCCCTTGTTTGTCAGCACCGGTGGCGCCCCGACCTCGGGAAAGCCGCTGTCGAACTTGCCGGGGCGCGCCTTGAGCAGCACCTCCGGCTTGGCGTCCGCTCCCTCCACCGGTGTCCAGTGAATCAGGTCGGTCGAGGTCGCCAGCCGGACCTCGACCTCGCCCCAGTACATCCAATACTTGCCGTTGAGCTGGGCGGCAACCAACTTTCCATCTTTCACTTTGGTCAGAATCCCAGCTGACTTATACGCTAAGTCGTTGTACTTACCGGTGTCTGCAAAAGCAGGCCCGTACTTAGTCCAGTGCCGCAAGTCTTTTGACGTGGCGATCCCAACGGTGTATGTTTTGCGATTCCACTGCGTGTACGTCAGCACATAAGTGCCATCCTCGGTTTCCACTAATCGAGGATCCTCGGTGCCGCCCGGCCACTCGCGGCCTTGCTGCGCGTCGCGCGCCGGATAGAACACCGGTTCCGGCAGCTTGGTGAAGTGCACACCGTCCGCGCTTTCCGCGAGCCCCAGGCGCGAGGTGTGGCTGCCCAGAGCGCCGCTTCCGCTGTCGTCCTCCGCGCGGTACAGCACCGCGATCTTGTCGCCCTCCGCCACCGCGGCGGGGTTAAAGGTGTGCAGCGTCTCCCAGCGCACGGTTTTGTCGGTCACCGGATCACGAAACGTAACGCCCGGATCAGGCTTGATCACCGGCTGAGTCACCGGGCGAGCAAAGGGCCCAATCGTCCACGAATGGTTGGGCGACTGGCCCCACGCAGGACAAGCCAGCAGGGCCGCGGCCGCCGGCAGCAGGATGCGAGAGAAAATCATCGGGCGCGTGCCTCCTTGTTTGAGCGGCGCGGGGTTGCCGCAGCTTCGGTTGGCCCGGACGCCGGCGGGAAAGCATCTGTTAACGAGACAACCTGCATCTGCTTGGTCAGGTCGGCCAGCGAGGCGCTGCTGTGAACCGTGATTTGCGCGCTTTCCCCCGGCAGTAGGTCGAGGTAGTTATCTGAAAAGCTGACGTCCAGATCGCCGAAGCTCGCATACACATCGCGCGCCAGCACCGGCGAGGAGACCTCGAGCGTGTAGCCGGCGGCCGCTTTCGTCAGCTTGTAAGTAAGCTTTGCCGGGATAAGCTGCACCTCCTTAGTCGGCTCCAGATACAGCAGGTTGCGCGAAACCTGCCGCCCTCCGACCGTCATATCGGCAACAACAAACACCTGCGACAAATCCTTCGCCTGCTCCACGATCGATTGCAGCGGCAGCTTAATGTAAGTCCCGCTCGACAACGGCGGCAGCGTGGCCGTTTGCGTCATCTCCTTCACCACCCGCCCATCCATGGTCATCACGCGCGCGCGCAGCGTTGCTTGGGTTGGCTCCGTCTTATCGGAGACGCCATACACCAGCACCTCCCCATCCCGCAGCGTGGGCGAAACCAGCAGCGGGCTGTAGAACCGCCGCGCGTAGTACTGCAGCGCCTTCCAGCGCCCGAAGGAGTCAATGCTCGACCACGATGCCACAGGCCAGCAATCGTTCAGCTGCCAGAACAGCGAACCCATGATCCGCGGCCGGTTGCGCCGCATGTGCTCCGCGCCCACCTTTACGCCCTCGGCCTGCAGCACCTGGCTCATGTACAGGAACGAGGCGAAGTCCTTGGGCTCCGGATAGTCGCGCAGCAGATACTCATGGATGATCGAATTGCCTTCGTTGTTCTTCTGGTGCGCCAGCATCACAGGGGTAAAAATATTCGCGCGATCTTCCGGCATTGTAAAGGATTCTACCGTCCGCAGCTCCGGAAACGACTGAAACCCATACTCCGAGTTAAAACGGTAGAAATGGTTTTCATAGTTGCGGAAGGGTTCGCGCCCGTGCCAGATACTCCAGTCGTGCGCATCGCCGGACTGAAACGCATCGGAGGTCGGCTCGTAGTCGGCGCTGGGGGAGCTGGGCCAGTAGGGCACCTCCGGGTCCTCGCGCTGAACCACATTCGGGATGATGCCGCTGAACACAGTCAGGTAGTTATTCCAAATCCGCAGCTTGCCCTCGGTTGATTCCTTCCCCAGATAACCGTTCAGAACCGACTCAACCTCGTTGTTGCCCGACCACAGCGTCATGCTGGGGTGGTTGCGCAGCCGATCGACCTGGTACTCGGCTTCCTTCTCCACATTCTGCTTATACTCCACGCTGCCCGGGTACCAGCTGCTGGCGAACATAAAGTCCTGCCACACCATTAGGCCAAGCTCGTCGCATATCTGGTAGAACATATCGGTTTCGTAGTAGCCACCGCCCCACAAACGGATCATGTTCATGTTCGCGTCGCGGGCCGAGCCGAGTATCTGCCGATACTTCGCCTCCGTTACCCGGTTCGGAAAGCTGTCAAACGGGATAACATCCGCGCCCTTGGCGAAGATAGGAATCCCGTTGACAATGAAGTAAAATGAGCGCCCCCACTGGTCGCGCTCCCGGTGCAGCACCACCGAGCGCAGCCCCGTACGCACCGTCTTTTCATCCGCGGTCTGATTGCCCAGCTTCACCGTCGCGGTAAATGTATACATGGGCTGCCCGCCATACCCGGCCGGGAACCACAGAGCGGGCTTGGGGATATCAATCGGCACGGAAAACTGGTTTTCCCCCGCGTGCAGCGTCGTGTCGAGCGTTTTCGCGGCCTCCGGCTGCCCGGGCAGGCCGTAGCGGACCACCACCTGCGCTTGGCCGTCGGCCGCGCCCGCGACACGCACCTGCGCGACCAGGTGCGCGACGTCCGCATGCACATCCGGCTCGCGGATCGCCACATTCTCAATCCGCGCCTGGTCCCAGGCCTCCAGCCGCGCCGGCTTCCAGATCCCGCTGGTCACAAACTTAGGCCCCCAGTCCCAGCCGTACTCATAGGTAGCCTTGCGCAGATACGACCGTTCCGGGATGTTGGTTTCCTTGCGCAGCGGATCGGCCGCGGCCAGGTCCTTCGCGACCGTGATCTCGGAAGGAAACTCAATCTCCAGCTGGTTATCCCCGGCGTGAAGATACGGCTTCACATCGATGCGCCAAGGCCGGAACATGTTGTCCGCGCTCAGGATCAGCTGCCCGTTCAGGTGCACCTGCGCCGTGGTATCGAGGCCCTCAAAAACCAGCTCCACATGCTGCCGCCCGAGCATCTCCGGCGCGACGGTGAGCGTCTTGCGGTACGACCAGCTCGCGTCCTGTATCCACTGCAGCTTCGACTCGTTGTCGCGATAGAACGGGTCCGGGATCAGTTTGTTGTTTAGCAGATCGAGGTCCACATCCCCCGGCACCGTCGCAGGCAGCCACTTCGCGCTCTCCGCGCCCATCTGGCGAAACTCCCACCCGCTATCCAGAGCCACCTGCTGCACTTCGGCCAACGCAGGTTGCGCCCCAACCAGCAACACAACAGGCCACGAGGCCTTCAGGCAATTCCGCACGCCCTCAGGCCCGCGTCGCATCCTTCTCATTCCGGCACTCCATTGTTCATATAAGTGCGGAACCCACGCCGGGCTTTCTAGCGTGGGTGCCACGGATTAGCCCCGACCTAGAACTCGATCCGAGCCGTGAGCTGCCCTTGCCGCTGAGATGTTGACGGCTTCCCCGTAACCTCGCCGTAGGTGCTGCTGTTGACGTTATTGTCCGGACCGCCGAAGATCGTGCGATTGAAAGCGTTAAAGAACTCTGCTTCAATACTTGCTTTCACCCGTTCTCCGATCTGGAAGTTTTTCACCGCATTGATATTCTCATTGCGGTATGGAGGGTTCCTGAGTTCGGTGTAGTTGCGCACGGCATTTCCGAGCACGTACTGGCTAGCTGTTGGCTGGAACGCAGCGGTGTTGAACATAATGTCGTTCGGTCGTTTACCCAGAAAGTAGTCGTGCACTCTGCCGTAGGAATATGTGCTGAGCGACTGTCCGGCTACTCGGTTAGGACGATTGAATCCGTTGGGAAACGCGGAGCCGTTCTCGCCGATCCCGAACGGCCCGCCGCCTTCGTAGTCGAGAATGGCGCTGATCTGAAAACCTCCAAGCAGACGGCCCGCTAGGCCATGGTTCAGGATTGGCTTGTTGATTCCGATCGGCAGCTCGTAGGTACCGCTAAGCTTATAGTTATATACCTGGTCGCTCGCTGCTACGGTGTACTCCGCCTTTTGATTGTACTTATTCAGCGGACGGGCGGTGAAGCTCCCAATGCCGGAGTCATTGTTGGACATCGTCCTCGCAATCGTCAGGGAGCTCAGGAAAGCCAAACCGTTGGTATAGCGCTTTTCAACCTGTGCCTGAAGACCGTTATAAAACGCCGTCCCTGCTCCGTCAAAGCTGTTGAAAATGTTCCCGTACTGAGGATACGGCTGAAGCGCCTGCCCCACCGTCGCTGAACTCCCGAAATCGTGCACGAAATTCGGGTAGGGAAGGGTAAAGCCATCCTTCTGAGCGCTTCCATCTGCGAAGTTGTCTCCCAGCTTCGAACCGAGCTGCAGATACGAAGGATTCAGCTGGTTGAGAGGGTTCAACTGGCTGATGACGTGTATCTCGCGGTTGCCAATGTAAGCGACGGTCAAGAACAGATCGTAGGGCAGCTGTCTTTGGACATTGAAGTTCCACTGCTGGGTATAGGGAGCGAACCCGTCCGCTTCGCTGAGCTGGTTAATAGTTCCCCCCACACCCGACTGCGGTGTGATCGGCGAAGGCGGCGGCGCAGGAAGTTGGTTGGCGTCCCAGCTTCCGAAGGCCGGTGTGTTCGTGTTGGTAGAGTTGCGGGTGAATTGTCCGCCCAGCAGAAACGTGTAACTGTCGGCGATCAGGCCATCTCCGTAGTCGTACGCGCCCCCGATCAGATACGCCAGGCTGAAGCCTGCCTGAACGACTGTCCTGTTGTTCAACATGTACGACAAACCCACACGCGGCCCAAAGTGGCCGAAGTGGGTGCCGGCACGGTCGAACCCGGAGCAATTGGGACAGTAGCCCAGCTGCGTCGCCACACCCGGCAGTCCGCCGGCATAGGAATTCCGTCTGTATGTATCGAGAAAAGCCACATTGTTGGCATTCGCCGTGAACGGCACCAGAATGTCCCATCGCACGCCGAGATTCGCGGTAAGCTTCGGAGTTACCTTAATGTCGTCCATGATGTAAGGAGAGATGCTAAAGTTTCTCAGCTTGATCGACTGAGAAAAGCTCCGGTTGGCGGAGTCGACCTCGCCCAGGAGAAAGCTCGCGAAGGCGCTGCCGTTATTGCTGAAGTTGTCACCTTGGTTAGGCGTGGACGTGGTGCGTTGGCTGAAAGAGATGTGGCCGCCGCCGCTACCGTCCTGGTAGGCGTCCTGATAAGTACGGCGAGACTCCCCGCCGATGTTGAAGCTGTTCCGGCCCACCGTCCACAGCCAGTTATTGTCTGCGGCCAGCCCCAACTTGCGATTTATGGAGTGCGCCAGGCTGCCCACGCTGCCGAACTGCGCCGGCGCATGCTGGCCGTCGAAGCTGATCTCCGGTAAGACCAGCGGATTCTGCACCGCGGAGAAGTTGTAATCAACGCTTGGATCCTGGTTGTTGATCTCGCCGATCCAACCCGCGCCCGCGGTCATCACAAGGTGCGGTGTCACGCTGTTGCTGTAGCTCAGAAGAAAGCCGGTTCCGATTTCCCGCTGAATCAGAGCAGTATTCAGCGGGTTTGGAGGCGCAACAAAGGGCATTCCCTGGAACTGGTCAGTGCTGCGGGTGTTGCGCCACTCGGCCCAGTGCAGGGTTTGCGTTGGAGTCAGGTTGTGATCAATCGTGAAGCCCCAATTGTGGTTGATGGTGGGAATGATGAAATTTGCATAGTTCTTGTTAGCGTCCAACCCTCCCACGCCGGTACCCCGAATATCCGGATCCGGCAGATACTGGAGCAGGCTCTTTGATGTCGGGCTGATCCGAGCCGGATCGATCACATTGAGCTTGCCGCCATAGTTAAACTGCTGCCCGGTGGTTGGATCGTAGATCGGAATTAAGGCTCCGGTCTGGCCGTTGACGAAGTCGCTGAAGTCGCCGTTTTTTTCCTGCGCGGTGGGCACGGTGGAAAACGAAGTGTTTTGATTATTTTGCTTGTACCACTCCTGGCTGTAGTGAAAAAAAGTGCGATTGTGCCCGTCGTAAACCTTAGGAATCCAGACCGGCCCGCCAAGGGTAAAGCCGTAATTGTTCTCGTGGTCTGTCGGGACTACTGTGCGGAAAAAGCCTTTCGAATCGAAAGAACTATTGCGGTTTATCTCGAAAATATCTCCGTGAAACTCGTTGGTGCCGTCCGCGGTCTGATAGTTGATCGCGCCCTGGCCGAGTCCGTACTGCGCCGAAAAAGTGGAGCGCTCGACGCGGAACTCGTGAATCAGCTCCCAAGGGGGATTGATGTTGGTCGTCATGCCCTGCGTCTCCGCCTGGGGCAGCGGGATTCCGTTGACCACGATCTCTTCCTGAAACGTCACGCCGCCGCTGACGTTGTGCGTGAAGCTGCTGCCCTGGACGCCTGGGGCGAGGAACTGAAAGCTGTCGATCTGGCGTCCGCGGCCGCCGCTCAACTCGATCGGCAGCGCGTTCAGCAGTTTAGGCTCAACTGTTGTACCGAGCTGCACATCCGTCGTATTCAGCGCGATGTCGCTGGCGCTTACCTGCACCGTATCCCCAGTGCCGCCTACGCTCAACTTGATCGGGATGTTCGAGTGGCTGCCGATCTCCAGCAGCACATTCTCTTCAACGTCTTTCTTAAATCCGGGAGCCACGGCGGTCACCGTGTACCGGCCCGGGATTAGGCCATTCACGGCATACACGCCTGCGGACGACGTCGTGGTCGTCTGCACGACGCCGGTTGCGTTGTTGAGAATCGTCACCGCCACGTTCGGGACCACGTCGCCCGACGGATCGGTGATGGTTCCGTTAATCCCGGCCACAGCCTGCGCGTGCAGCGTTTGCGAACCGGAAACCGTCAAGGCTGCGATCGCGAGCAGCCGAAAGCCCGCCGGAATGCGACCGCCCCACGAGCTTCGAACAGAATACTTCCCCATACTTGCCCCCAAAGTGATTCAGGTGAACGCGACCCGGACCGCTGCCTGGGCGAAGTGCATTCTGCGCCCTTTCGGCTGGTAACGTTTCCATCGTCCGCCACTGTAACGATGCGCTCCATCGGTTGTCAACAGGATTTTTGCGCGGGCGCTCGACTGCTCCGGAAAATAATCGAATAGCCTACAACACTCGCCAACGTTGTGTCTGCAGAACCGCCGAACGTAACGCTGCATGTGGAAATCCAGGCGCTCCCCGCGCCTTCAACGCAGCGCGAATCGCTACCAGAGCTCCCGGAAGAGGGCTCCCGCTTTCGATTGCGCCCCTCCTGAAAGTCCGCGCGCCTGTGCGGCTCGCCGGTTTTTCTTTCCATTTGCAAAATCGCTGTGATAGCGTCTCCACGTCGATGCCGATGAAAACTGCAACGCGCCCTCTCGCCACCCTCATGCTCCTGCTCGCCTTCGCCGCCCCGGCTCTTGCCCAATCCGCCGACGTCGAGCAGCTCTACGGGGAAGCCAAGGCGGCGGAAGCGCGCGGTGATTTGCCGGCTGCCATTGAAAAATACCAACAGATGATCCGCGTCGACCCCACCCTCGCGGCGGCTTACAACAACCTGGGTTCGCTCTACTTCGACACCCGCCAGTACGACAAGGCCGCGGCGACCCTGAAGCGGGGCCTGGCGCTCCAGCCGCACATGGCGTCGGCTTCCGCGCTCCTCGGCTCAACCTATCTTGCCGAAGGAGATGCCAAGGACGCCTGCACGCAGTTTGAAAACGCCCTTCGCGATAACCCCAGGGACGCGCGCTCAGAAAATATGCTGGAGCAGGCGCTGATCGAGCAAAAAGATTACATCGCAGCCGCGCGAAGGCTCGAAGCCCGCGTGGCCCGCGATCCGAAAAATCAGGACGCGCTCTACCGTCTGGGCAAGGTCTACCTTGAAATGTCTCAGTCCGCCTTGCTCCGGGCGCGCGACGCCGATCCCCACTCGGCCGTTGCGCATGAGTTACAAGGCGAAGCCTTGGAAGCCATGGGAAATACCAAGCAGGCGCAAGCGGAGTACCAAGCCGCCGTCCAGATAAGTCCAGACAAGCCCGGCACCCATGAGCACCTCGGCAATATCCTATGGATTCAAGGGCTGTGGCCGCAGTCGCGAGCAGAGTTCGAAGCCGAGCTCGCAAACGACCCAAGTAACTGCTCGGCGCAGTGGAAAGTCGCCAACACCTACCTCAACGAGCGGGAAGATATACCGAAGGCTCTTCAAATGCTCGACGAGGCCGTCGGGCGCTGTCCGCAGCTGATGCAGGCGCGCGTGGACCGGGCCAAGGCCCTGATCCTCACCGGGAATCCCAGCCGGGCGACCGAGGATCTCGTGCTGGCCGAACGGGCCAACCCGGACGAGCCCAGCATCCATTTCTGGCTCTCCAAGGCCTATCGCGCCGAAGGGCAAGACGAAGCAGCGACTCGCGAACAGGAGCAGTTCAACCGGCTCAACACACACACTCCTGAGAAAGCTGCAACGGAGCCGGCCTCCGCCGCCGCACCACAGTAATTCTATGCTGGACATTCGCCTTTTATTCGCCTAGGCTGTTCTCTGTGCTCCCGCAAGCCGGGCGTACGGAGGCAAGCGGCATGAGGCAAGCGGCAAGCGCGGTTCTGAAACGAGACATTGAAGCCCGGCTCGCGACCCGCATCCCTGGCGCGCTTTCGCCCATGGCTCGGCAAGCGCCCAGGCTGTTGCCGACCGGGATCGCGGCCGTGGATATGCTGCTGGGAGGCGGCCTGCCGCTCGGCGGTGTGAGCGAGGTCGCCGGGACACGCAGCTCCGGGCGGACCACGCTCGCCTTGTCCGTGCTCGCGCAGATCTCGGGGGAAGCTGCCTGCGCGTATGTCGACGCGGGCGACAGCCTGGATCCCTTCAGCGCGGCGGCCGCCGGGCTCCGGCTCCAAAACCTGCTTTGGGTCCGCCTGCGCGCGCCTGCATGTAC
>CAXTRW010000009.1:0-32662 GCA_964246765.1 uncultured Acidobacteriaceae bacterium
AGTTGTGCTTGGTGATGGGAAGGGTGACGCCGGTGATGTCGACTTCCTGGAAGGCGTCGGAGCCGAGCACTTTGCTGGAGACCTGGCCGGTGATGCAGACGATGGGGATGGAGTCGAGCATGGCGGTGGCGAGGCCCGTGACCATGTTGGTGGCGCCGGGGCCGGAGGTGGCGATGGCGACGCCGACGCGGCCCGAGGCGCGCGCGTAGCCGTCGGCCAGGTGGGTGGCGCCCTGCTCGTGGCGGACGAGGATGTGGCGGATGGGGAACTTGCGGAGGGCGTCGTAGACGGGGAGGATGGCGCCGCCGGGGTAGCCGAAGACCTCGCGGACGCCTTCGCCTTCGAGGGTGGCCCAGAGGATTTCGGCGCCGGTGAGCTCGATGGGGGCGTGTGCTTGGGTGATTTCGTCGTGGGTGTGGCGAGGGCCCCCCCTGGGTGGGGCGGGGCCGGTTTGCCAGTCCTGCATTGGATTCGGTAGTTCGTTGCTCATAAGTCACTCCAGAAAATACCCGCCACGAAGTGGCTGCCAGCCGCGCAGGCGGTTTTAGTTTGTAACAGCCCCACGCGAAGCCGATGAAACCGAGTCGGCGTACTTACGAAACACGCCGCGGGCGTAGCGGGGCGGGGGTGCTTGCCACGTTTGCAGGCGCGCGTCGATTTCGCTTTGGGGGACGGTGATGGATAGGGTTCGCGCGGGAATGTCGAAGATCACTGTGTCGCCTTCGCGGATGGCGGCGATCGGGCCGCCCACGGCCGCTTCCGGGGCGACGTGGCCGGCCATGAGGCCGCGGGTGGCGCCGGAGAAGCGGCCGTCGGTGAGGAGGGCGACGGTTTCGCTCAGCTCGGGGATGCCGGCGATGGCGGCGGTGACGGAGAGCATTTCCTGCATGCCGGGGCCGCCGCGGGGGCCCTCGTAGCGGATGACGACGACGTCGTTGGGGCGGATGCGCCCGTGCTCGACGGCGGCGAAGGCTTGGGGTTCGGACTCGAAGACGCGCGCGGGGCCGGAGTGGGTGAGGCGCTTGTGGCCCGCGACCTTGATGACGCAGCCTTCGGGGGCGATGTTGCCCTTGAGGATCACGAGGCCGCCGGTGGGCTTGATGGCTTGGGCGGCGGGGAAGATGACTTTCTGGCCGGGGCTTTCCTGAGCGAGCGCGGCTTCCTGGGCGAGCGTGCGGCCGGTGATGTTGGGGGCGTCGCCGGCGAGCAGGCCTGCTTCCAGCAGGCGCTTGGCGAGGAGGCGCGAGCCGCCGGCGGCTTGGTAGTCGGCGGCGACGTAGCGGCCGCCGGGTTTGAGGTCGCAGAGCAGGGGGGTGCGGGAGGAGATGCGGTCGAAGTCGTCGACGGTGAGCTCGATCGCGGACTCGTGGGCGATGGCGAGGAAATGAAGCACGGCGTTGGTGGAGCCGCCTGAGGCTGCGACGCTGGCGATTGCGTTTTCGAGCGAGGCGCGGGTGATCAGATGCGACGGCTTGAGGCCGGAGCGGGCGGCTTGCATGACGAGACGGCCGTCCTCGCGCTAGGCTTCGAGCTTGGCGGGGAAAAAGGCGGGAACGCCCGAGAGGCCGAGCGGGGAGATGCCGAGGAACTCGCAGGCCATGGCCATGGTGTTGGCGGTGAACTGGCCGCCGCAGGCGCCCGCGCCGGGGCAGGCGTTGGCCTCGACGGCTTCAAGGCCCGCGTCGTCCAGACGGCCCGCGGCGTGGGAGCCGATGGCTTCGAAGACGTCCTGGACGGTGAGGTCGCGGCCATCCAAATGGCCGGGGGCAATCGACCCGCCGTAGAGCATGAGCGAGGGGATGTCGAGCCGGGCGAGCGCCATGACGGTGCCGGGCATGTTTTTGTCGCAGCCGGCGATGGCGACGAGGCCGTCGAAGAGGTTGCCGCGCGCGACCAGCTCGACCGAGTCCGCGATGACCTCGCGGGAGACGAGCGAGGCTTTCATGCCTTCGGTGCCCATGGTGATGCCGTCGGAGATGGTGACGGTGTTGAACTCCATGGGTGTGCCGCCGGCTTCGCGGATGCCTTGCTTGACGGCTTCGGCGATTTCGCGGAGGTGGTAGTTGCAGGGGCCGATCTCGGTCCAGGTGTTGGCGATGCCGATGACGGGTTTGCGGAGGTCTTCGCGGGTGAAGCCGACGGCGCGGAGCATGGCGCGGGCGGCAGCGCGGGAGGGGCCTTCGGTGACCGCGGCGCTGCTGGTTTTCGCGGGGTCGATCTGGTGCAGCTTGCCGTTGCTACTCAAATGTTTTGCCTTTCAAAAAAAACACGCCACGAAGTGGCCGCCAGCCGCGCAGGCGGTTTTAGGCTCTTGCCCTCAGCCAGATTTCCGAGTTATGCCGCTGCTCATAAGCAGCGAGCGCGTCCGCGTGCCGCAGCGTGAGCCCGATGTCATCGAGGCCGCCGAGCAGGCAGTCGCGCCGGAATGCGTCGATGGTGAACGGAACGCGCAGCCCGAACGCATCGGTAATGAGGTTGTTCTCAAGCGAGACCGTCAGCGTGTACCCATCCGCGGTTTTCGCTTGCAGCGTGATTTGCTCGATGCCGGTTTCCGGAAGGGTCACGAGCAGGATCCCGTTCTTGCCCGCGTTGGAGTGGAAGATGTCGGCGAAGCTCGGTGCCAGCACGCAGCGGAAGCCGTACTGCGCGAGCGCCCAGGCGGCGTGCTCGCGCGAGGAGCCGCAGCCGAAGTTTTTGCCGGCGACGAGGATTTGCGAGCCTGCGTAAGCCGGGTTGTTGAGCACAAAATCGGGCTTCTGCCGCCAGTCGTAGAACAGGAAGTCCTCATAGCCGGTTCGCTCGATGCGTTTGAGGAACTGCTTGGGGATGATCTGGTCGGTGTCGACGTTTGAAAGATCGAGCGGCGTGACGACTGAGGTGAGGGTTGTGAATGGCTGCATTAGACCAGTACCTCGGCTTGCTTGTACTGCCACGTGCGGATGTCGGTGAAGCGGCCCATCACGGCGGCGGCGGCGGCCATCGCGGGCGAGACCAGGTGCGTCCGCCCTCCGCGCCCCTGGCGGCCTTCGAAGTTGCGGTTGGAGGTGGAGGCGCAGCGCTCGCCGGGGGCGAGAATGTCGGGGTTCATGCCGAGGCACATGGAGCAGCCGGGCTCGCGCCAGTCGAAGCCTGCTTCCTTGAACACGTGGTCGAGCCCTTCGCGCTCGGCTTGCAGCTTGACCTGCATCGACCCTGGCACGACCATGGCGCGCACGCTCGGGTGTACCTGATAACCGGCGACTACCTTGGCTGCGGCGCGCAGATCTTCGATGCGCGCGTTGGTGCAGGAGCCCAGGAACACGCGGTCGATGGCGATTTCCTCGATCGGCGTTCCTGCTTGCAAATCCATGTATTCGAGCGCCCGGGCGAGCCCGTTGCGGTCTGCTTCATTCGCGCCGGCGTAGGGGTTCGGGACCACATCGGTGATGGCGACGACCATGCCCGGGCTTGTGCCCCAGGTTACGTAGGGGGCCAGCTCGTGGGCCTCGATCACCAGCTCGCGGTCGAAGGTCGCGCCCTCATCGGTCGGCAGTTTCCGCCATTCGGCGACAGCGCGCTCCCAGTCGGCGCCTTTGGGCGCGAAACGGCAACCTTCGAGGTAAGCAAACGTAGTCGCATCCGGCGCGATCATCCCGGCGCGCGCCCCGGCCTCGATGCTCATGTTGCACACCGTCATGCGACCTTCCATGGAGAGCGCGCGGATGGCCGAGCCTGCGTACTCGACCGCGTAGCCGGTCGCGCCGTCGGTCCCGATGCGGCCGATGATGCCCAGCACGATGTCCTTCGCGGTGACCCCGTGCGGCAGCTCGCCTTCGACCGAAATGCGGAACGTCTTGGGCCTGCTTTGCGGAACCGTCTGGGTCGCCAGTACGTGTTCCACTTCGCTTGTTCCAATCCCAAACGCCAGCGCGCCGAACGCCCCGTGCGTCGAGGTGTGCGAGTCGCCGCACACAATCGTCATGCCCGGCTTGGTCGCGCCCAGTTCGGGGCCGATCATGTGTACGATGCCCTGGTCGGCCGAGTCGACGTCAAACAGTTCCACGCCGAACTCCTGGCAGTTGCGCCGCAAGGCTTCAATCTGCTTAGCCGCGATGGGGTCCTTGATGTTTACGCGGTCCGCGTCGGTCGGCACATTGTGGTCCACCGTCGCGAGCGTGCGGTCGGTGCGATGCACGCCGCGCCCGGCCATGCGAAGCCCGTCGAAGGCTTGCGGCGAGGTCACCTCATGCACCAGATGCAGGTCGATGTATAGAATCGTCGGCTCACCCGCGGGCTCGGCGACGATGTGCTGCTCCCAGACTTTTTCGAAAAGCGTTTTTGGTGTACTCATGGCTGTGCCGATACTCCTGTCCTCATCCCGCTTGCCATTAACTTAGCTGGATCGTATTCATGTTTAGTCCCATTCGGTGCGACCAGAGTTACGGTCGAAAGTGGAGCAGTAATGGTGTGGCCCAGCGTAGCTGGTATGGCTGCAAACTGAGTGACTCTCGCCCGAAACTGTGGCGGCAACTTTTCTAGTTGCAGGTTTTTACTTGGAAATAAGAGCAGTCGATCGCGATTGCTTCGTGTTGGGTCAGGATCTAAAGCTGAAAAGATAACCAGCGGCGTTCGAGAACCAACATCAACCCAGAGCAGCCCAGTATCGGCGCAGTCGTGAGGTACGCAGCCATAGGCAGACCAGTACCGCCCTTCGCTCAAATCTGCGCGCCCCGGTACACCTAGAAAAGTCCTCGCTACCTTGAAAAGGGAGTCTCCCTTATCCCAAAAAGCCTGCGGTGTTCGTAAGTAATGCCTGAAGAATGGCTGAAAGCGTTTGTCCCAAATAAGTTTATTAACAGCGTATCCACCTTCCGGCAGAGTGTCTCCTTGGTACTGCAACAGCCAATGCGCATCCGGCACGGCTTGCCCCGCAGCAGCATGCGGGGCAGTTGCAAGCGCTAACCCCAAAACTGTAGCCACACCCCTCACAAACTGGCTCCCGCGATCCGCACCGCGTCGAATTCCCCGCGCAAATGCCCCACCAGCGCGTCGTTGACCAGCGCTCCCATCTCCTGCGTGGTCACTGTCTCCTCGCCAGCCCGCGCCAGGTCGCGCGTGCGCGCTCCGTCTTCCAGCACCGTCCGCACTGCGTCCTCGACCGCCGTAGCTTCCCGCTCCAAACCGGCCGAGTGCCGCAGCAGCATGGCCGCGGTCAGGATCGCCCCGATGGGGTTCGCAATGCCTTTGCCGGCGATGTCCGGGGCCGATCCGTGCACCGGCTCGTACAGGTTGACCTTGCCGCCGACGGTCGCCGATGGCAGGACGCCGAGCGAGCCGGTGATCACGCCCGCTTCGTCCGACAAGATGTCGCCGAACAGGTTTTCGGTGAGAATGACGTCGAACCGCCGAGGATTGTTCATCAGGTGCATCGCGCAGGCGTCCACATACTCATGCTCAACCGTGACTTGCGGGTAGTCGCGCGCAACCTCGTTCACCACGGCCCGCCACATTTGTGAAACCTCCAGCACGTTTGCTTTATCGACGGAGGTCACCTTGCCGCGGCGCTTGCCCGCGAGCTCAAACGCGACCCGCGCCACGCGTTCGACTTCGGCGCGTGTGTAGCGCAGGGTGTTCCACGCCTCGTTTGCCTCGCGGTTCCACGCGCGCGGCTGCCCGAAATACAAACCGCCCAAGAGCTCCCGCACAAACAAAATGTCCGCGCCTTCGAGCACCTCCGGCCGCAACGGCGAGTTGGCCGCAAGCGCCGGGTGGGCAAACGCCGGGCGCAGGTTGGCAAACCCGCCCAGAGCCGTCCGAATCGCTAACAGCCCGGCTTCCGGCCGCTCGCCCGGGGGCAGGGCGTTGAAGCGGTTATCGCCGACAGCGCCCAGGAAAACCGCATCGCTCGCAAGCGCCGCCTCGCGCGTGGCATCGGGCAGCGGTGTGCCGTGGGCATCAATTGCGGCGCCGCCGATCAGCGCTGTTTGAAAACGGAACCGGTGATCGCCGTGCGCCGCCACCGTCCGCAAAATGCGCAGGGCCTCGTCGGAGACCTCGGGGCCGATGCCGTCGCCGGCAAGAACAAGGATATTCAGCTGCATCGTGAGAAAACTCCTACCTCAGCCTAAACCTGCGCCAACGGCATCGTCGCCTCGCTGGCTTGCGCGGCCAACCGCACCAAATCTTGGTCGTAGATCGACTTTTTGCGGTCTGCCAAGGCGGTAAAGCCCGCATACGCACGTTCCAGCTCCTTCGGCTCCAGCGCAATCCCAAGCTCTTTCAGGCGCGACCGCAACGCCGAACGGCCGGAGTGCTTGCCCAACACCAGCTTATTTGTCGGCTGGCCTACGGAGGCAGGGGTCATAATCTCGTATGTCAGCGGGTTGGCCAGCATCCCGTGCTGGTGGATGCCTGCCTCGTGCGCAAACGCGTTTTCGCCCACGATCGCTTTGTTTGGCGCCGGACGGAACGCGATGGCCTCGCCCAGCAAACGGCTGGTCGGGTACAGCTTTTCGAGCACGATATTACTGGAAACCCCATAGCGATCCCTGCGGACATTCAACGCTGCCGCGATCTCCTCAAGCGCCGCGTTGCCGGCCCGCTCGCCGATACCGTTGATAGTGCACTCCACCTGCCGTGCGCCGCCTTCGATGCCCGCCAGTGTATTCGCCACCGCGAGCCCCAGGTCGTCGTGGCAGTGCGTCGAAAGTGTCACGCCTTCCATCGGCACACACCCGCGCACCGCCGTGTACATCGCTCGGTAGTCCTCGGGGGTCGAATACCCCGTCGTATCCGGGAGGTTGATCGTCGTCGCCCCTGCTTCGATCGCCACCTGGCACATGCGGCACAGGTAGTCGATGTCGGTGCGGGTCGCATCTTCGGCCGAAAACTCCACGTCGTCGACGTAGGTGCGGGCCAGCCGGACCATCTCATTCACCTGCGCGAGCGCCCGCTCCCGGCTCATCTTCAACTTCCACTCCAGATGGATGTCCGAGCTCGCGAGAAAGGTGTGGATGCGTGGCCGCGCGGCGTTTTCAATCGAAGCGGCCGCTCGTTCAATGTCTTCGCGACGCGCGCGAGCCAGGGAAGCGATTACCGGACGCTGGATTTCCCGCGTGATGCGCCGGATTGCCTGAAAATCCCCTTCGGACGAGATCGCGAATCCAGCTTCGAGAATGTCCACCCCGAGCGCGTCCAGGGCGTGCGCCATACCCAGCTTTTCCGCTTCCGTCATGCTGCAGCCCGGCGACTGCTCGCCATCGCGCAACGTTGTATCGAAGAAGAGAACCCTGTCCTGTGCCCCGCTCATTCTCGCCTCCCGCGCTTGTTTGCTAACCCAAGTCTCCCATCGGACTAGCGATAAGTCCAATGAATAAAATTGGGGTAAACCATAACATATTGTTATAAAAAATCTCGGGATAGCTTCGCAGGCTAGGATTGGCTATGGACTTAGCTCAACTCGAAACGTTTCTGGCGATCGTGGAGGAGCGCGGGTTCTCTCGCGCCGCTTTGCGCCTGAGCCGAACCCAACCGGCCGTAAGCCAGGCCGTTCGCCGCCTTGAGGAAGACTTGGGCGAGCGCCTCTTCGAGCGGGGACGCCGGGACGGCACCCTCACCTCCGCCGGCGAGATCCTGCGGGGCTATGCGGAGCGACTGTTGCGGCTCCGGGGCGAGGCGAGGAGCGCCGTGGAGGAACTGCGGTCGCTGGCCCGCGGGCAACTTACCATTGCCGCCAATGAGTACACCACGCACCTGCTTCTTCCCGTGCTTGCCGAGTACCTCAAGAGCCATCCTCATATCGGCATCGTGGTCGAGCGTTCGCTGGCCAGCCGCATTCCGGAGCAGGTTCTGGATCGGCGGATTGAACTGGGCGTGCTCACGTTTGTTCCGGAAAGTGACGGTCTGGTCGCTACGGCCGTGTATGAGGATGAGGTCGTGCTGGTGGTCGATCCTGGGCACCCGCTCGCCGGCACCGCACCGGTACCGGTGCAGGAGCTGGGAGCGCTCAACTTCGTCGGGCATGCCGTCGCCTCGCCCTTGCGGCGCGAGATCACGGAGCTGTTCGCGCGCGCCCGAACCCCCCTGCATATGGGGGTGGAACTGCCGAGTCTCGAAGCGATCAAGCGTTTTGTGGCGGCCGGCGCGGGGGTGGCGATTCTGCCGGCGCTGGCCGTCGCGCAGGAGATTGCGCGCGGCGAACTGGTCCGGGTTCCGGTGCCGGAGCTGAAGTCGCGGCGTCGCTTGTGGGTGGTCCAGCGAAGGGGAGCGGCGTTGTCCCACGCCGCGGCGGCTTTTCTGCGGACGCTCGAGCGGTTGGCGCGAGAGCGAGGCAGACCTTACACCTTTGCTCCGGCGGAAAGCGTGCGGGACGACTCCGGGCGCGTCTGAAGCACGGCGTGCTGGGGGGTGATACTCTGCCGCGCTCGCACATGGGTGAGCAGGATGTACAGCCCCCAAAATGCGAACAGCGCGAGAACAAAGAGCACAAGAAAGCGCGAAACGCGCGCAGGGCTGAATGGGACGCTCATGCGAACCTCCAGAATAGTGCGTGGGATGCGCGCGGGCCCTCCGAAAGGTACAATTGCGATTGACCGGGAGGCTAGAGACACGTTTACGCCCGGAACTTGCAGAAGCCCAGAAAAGGGCAGCGCCCCGCGCGCCGCGAAAAGACCCTCGCGCGCCGGGCGAGAGGCGAACACAACGAATGAAGAAATGCGCTTTGTTTTTAGCGTGCCTGCCATTGGCAGCCGCCGCGGCACACGCCCAGGAGAGCCGGCAGGACGCGAGCGTCAGCTATTCCGGTCTTTTTTCGCCAGAGGTGGTCGGGAACGGCGTCCGGCAAACTGGGACCATCGGTGAGTTCGGTGTTTTAGGCAGCTATCGCTACCTGCTTACTCCCCGCGGCGCTGCGGAGGTGAACTACGGCTATAACCGGTACATCAACAAGTACAACTCAAACTCAATCAACTACCGCGCTCACACGCAATTCCAGGAGTTCTCCGCGGAGTACGTGTACAGTCCCTTTTCCTGGCACAATTTTTTCCCGTTTGTCGAGGGCGGCATCGGCGGGTTCATCTTCGGGATTATCAACGACAACAAGTCCAATCAGTTCCCGTTCAAGACCAGCACCAACATCGGCGTCCCCTACGGTGCCGGTTTCGCCTACGAATTGAGCCCGAGCTGGGATGTCCGGGTGGAGTACCGGGGCCTTGTCGTGAAAGCCCCCAGCATGGGGACAACCGGAAACGTCACCAACACGGGGCGATACGAGAACATCAGTGACCCTGTGGTCGGCTTGGCGTATCACTTCTGATTCCGAGGCTCCGGCGAACTGGATCGCGCCGGAGCCACCTGTTGCGTCCGTGCTTTGCGCCAGCCGGCTTTCGTTTAGAAAACCTCGTAGGAGATGCCGACGCTGAAGCCGCTCGGCGTCAGACCGCTGCTTGGGCGGGGGAAGGTGATTTCAACTCCGGGGGCACTCGGCCATAGCTGGTAGTCGTACTCGCCGCGAACTTTGAATTTGTGGCTGAGACGGTACTCCGCTCCGAAACCGGGCTCGTACGCGAAATAACTCCCGGAAGCGCTTGTAAAGTATCCGGGGCTTGTAGGGTAGTTCGCGACGGCGGCCCCGAGCAGGAATTTCGCATACGCACTGATACCGTGGTACTGGTAAGCGTTCGCGATGATGCCGCCCATAAAAGTCTTTTCAGTAAGCCCTTGGACATAGTTGAGGTCGAGGAGTCGTACCTCGCCCTCTGCGCCGAAACGGTTTGTGATCCAGTAGTCGCCGTAGAAGCCGATGCCGTCCGAGCGGGTGTACTTGACGTAGTCGTTCTGGAAGTTGGAGAACTCCACGCCGCCCCAAAGATGGCGGTCCGATCCGACCGCGGCGGGCCGGACCTGGGCATACGAAATCATCGCAAGGGGAAAGCAGCTGAGGCAGAGCAAAAGCGGGGATAAGATTTTTGAGCGCATCGTCGATCTCCGGAAAAGCCCGAAACAGTTTCAGAATGTTCTTGGTGCCGTTTTCTTGTAAAGGGCACGCGGCTTTGCTGTCTTCCACGTACCGCTAGCTGGATGTGTGTTCTATTGCGGCACACTCGCTGGAGCGGACTGTCCCTGGGCTCCACTTGTGGGCGTTCCCGCATCGGCCTCACCCGTCGCCGGTCCTGTGGACGGAGTGGCGGCCGGCACTGCCGTAGGGGCGGTGGGCGGCTGGTAATACTGCAAGCGCAGGTACACGGGCGTGACCTCGAGCGGCAGCTTGTCGCTCGGGTTCAGGATGAGCGGCGCGGGCGCATTCAGGGCAACTACCTTGTCGTCCCACGAATCAGTTCGTAGATGGCTGCCCAGCGGCAGGGCCGCGATCTGGTGAACGTTTGCAATGTTAAGTTTCTGGCCCTTGCCCAGGTTTTCAAGCCACGGCACACCGTCGGGCTGGATCAGGGCATCTCCAAGGCGCGGTGTCAGCAGGGAAGAAAGTTCCTTTTCGCGGCTCTGGAGCTCAGCAAAGAACAGGCCCACGCTTGCCGACTTGTCCTTGTAGACCGAATTGTTGAAGAACTCGATAGCTTTTTTTGCCGCCGCTGTATTGTCCGCATCGGTGTGGTTCATGTTTATGCGTTCAAACGCAGCCTCATCGGGGAAAAGAAGTCGGTCGTTGAATGCGTAGCGGGTGTCGATGTGATGGCCTAACACAATATGCGCCAGCTCGAAGGAGATAACCGCGGCGAGCGACTCTTCGCTCGGCAGTACGTCAACCAGCCCCTTGCTGAGCAGGATGGTGTTGCCGACCGCGAGTGATTCGAGCGGTTGCGTCAGCATGATGCGACAGTGGATGTCATTGGGCAGCTGAAGATTATTGCCGATGATGACATTGTTCGTCACCTGTTCGAGGATTTTGTCATATGGGCTCGGGGGCGCCAGCAGCCCGGCCTGCACCAGACGATCCAGAACATTGTTCTCCGCCTGGGTCACGAACAAGCGCTGCGCCTGCAGCGGGTTCACATCCTGCGAGTTCTGGCTCTGGTCCTGCGCGTTTTCAATCTCCATCGACGCGTTGTCGGAAACGCTCTGCGGGATTTTGAGCGAGTAGCCCCAAAAATAGGTCTGCGCCTTGAAGCCCTTGGCATGGGCGGCAGCCGCTCTATCCGACTCTTCGGTGTAAATCACCGACGGCAGCCAAACGCCCTCCTGCAGGTTGGACCGCCAGGAGTCGAAGTGATAATAGTGGGTGTCTTCGTCGTTGGGATTGCTGGAGTATGTTCCATTGAAGCGCACGATGTGAGCTTCGCGGTCCTCTACCCAGATACGGCCGAAAAAGCGGCCCGCGCCCGCCCTGTTCTTGGGTTTCACGTCAAACACCGAGGTTCGCACGTTGCCGATGAACTCGCGGCGCACAAACGAGACGTCGTAATGCTGGAAGTCAAACCCGGTTGGGTCAATAAACATCATATCCATAAAGCCGGTGGGCGAATAGCTCAGCTCAAACGCTTTGCTCAGGCCGGTTACGTACTTCATGGAACCGCGAAGAATGCCGCGCTTGGTAGCTTTCGCGTCGTACTCCTGGTCCGAGAAAGTCTTTCCGAAGTCCACCCGGCCAATGATGTACTGGTCCGATACCGGCACCTGGTATTCGACCGGGTCCGGGCGCATGTTTTGGATATAGGTCTGTACCACCGGCGTATGCTTGGCGATCTGCTTGACCGTGTCTTTTTCCTGCGCCATGGCCTTAGTGACCAGCTGCTTCTGGTCTGGGGTAAGCGGCACCAGCTGGAGAGGCTTTTCTTTTTTGGCGAAGGCCGGGGCCGCCGCGATTGACACGCCCAAGCACAACAAACATAACTTACGAGCAACCATAAACGACCCTCACAAGGACCGGAGACTTCCCGGCAATCAAGAATGTTAGCAACGCCCGGAACAATTAGGCGAGTTGAAACGCAACATGGATCACCGAGACCTGGTCAACAGCCTTGCCGTCCCGCGTGGCGGGACGGAATCGGATGCGGGCAACGGCGAGCTTGGCTTGTTCATCCAAACCGTGCCCGAGCCCGCTGACGACCCGCAGGACCTCAATCTGTCCATCGGCCGTGAATCGAACTTCCAGGGTCACATCGCCTTGAATATGTTGCTCGCGCGCCTCGGCCGTGTACTGCGGTAGGGGTTTTGAAAGCACCACAATTGGAGTGGTCGGGGGCTCCTGCGCCCTGGCCGGAGTGGCATTCGCAGCAACCGCATTATGGCCGAAACCGGTTGAAGCCACCGTGCCGGTCCCGCGAGGCGAGCCGCCCGGTTGCGGCCCCGAGCCGAAGCCGGTGGAGGCAACCGTGCCGTGGCCCCCCGGCGCTCCCGCTGCCTGAGACCCGGAACCGAAGCCGGTGGACACAACCGCGCCCCGCGCGCTTCCGTTGGGCGAACCCGAGGGGGCGCCTGAGCCAAACCCGGTGGTGGCGACTGCGCCCTGGCGAGACGCCGCGCCTTTATTGCTGTTCGAAGCCGCGCCGAATGCCCCTACTGTCGCCAGCTGCGACGGGCGGTTGGCATTGGGGTTGGCCTGCACGCCAGAAGGGGCGCCGAAACCTGCCGCCTCCGCCGCCGCGACGCGCAACGCCTGCTGCGCGGGAGCTTGCGGCGACTGAAACGCTCCCAGAACTGGCCTGGGGGGCGTCACGACCGGCCTCGGCGCGGGCGCGGGCATCGCGGGCGCCTTGGCAGCCACTTTCGGCAGCTCGACCTTTGGCGGCTCCACCGGCTTGGGAACCGGCGGCGGAGGAATTTTCGCTTCCTCTGTGGGCAGCGGTGGTATGGGCGGCATCTGTACCTTCGGCATTGGCGGCACATAGGGCTTGGGCGGCGGCGCTACATAAACCAACTGCGCTTGACGGTGAACATAGGCTTCGTGGACCTGGTTCAACGTAAGAAGCAGGATCAGCGCTACGATTGCGATGTTGACGCCTGCAGCGACGCCGAAGGAGCCCAATCGGCGCCGTTCTTGCGGCAAAAGCCCGAAGTTTGCGTGATTCAGCACATCCCGCTGAGGCACGGCGGCTGAGGCGGGGCGCGACGGAGCAACGCTGGCGGGCGCGTGGCTTGTCTCCTGCTCGTGCATTTCCTGTGTCTGGGGCATAGATCCTGTTCCGGCGCCCGGGGGGAAGCTGCGGGGCGCGTGTTTGGGGTTGGACTGTTGAAGCCGCGGGCTCATTCCGGTATTATCGGCAGTTCTTGCTGCTGAATGAGGAAATTCATTTTCAAAGCTTGCCTGTCTGCCCGTTACCCGCTCCTGCATGGCGCTCTCCTCCCTCGCTAATCTCAGGCTCCCTGTAGTCCTGCCTTCACAGAAGTACCTGGGGTCTAACGTGTACACGAGGAATATGGGCTCATTCTATCTGTCCCGGACAAACTCGACCGTATCCGAGAACGCGCTTCGGTTACCATTGGGTTGTATTGGGACCGAAACGGGAAAATTCCCACTTTGGGTTTACGTTTTGGACTGGCTCTGCCGCCGATTCGGTTGCTCCCTACCGTCGCTTCGCTGAAAGGCTGGAAACGTGAGAATTTTGGTAACAGGCGGGGCGGGCTACATTGGAGGCACCGTCGCCGAGGAACTGATTGCCGCCGGGCACCAAGTTACGGTATACGACGACCTCAGCCATGGCCACCGTTCCATGCTCCCCAAGGGTGCCGCTTTCGTGGAGGGCGGCCTCGCCGACCGTCTGCTCATTCAGAGTACGCTCGGTGCTGGGTTCGACGGTGTGATGCACTTCGCCGCGCTGATTGAGGCAGGCGAAAGCATGAAGAAGCCGGAAATCTTCTTCCGGAACAACAGCGCGACCACCCTGACCCTGCTTGAAGCGATGCTCGCGACCGGGGTGAGCCGGCTGGTATTTTCCTCGACCGCCGCCCTGTACGGCGAGCCCGAGTCGACCCCGATCCCGGAAAACGCAGCGCTCGAGCCCACCAACGCCTACGGCGAATCCAAGCTCCTGGTCGAGCGGATGCTCCCCTGGTTCCACCGTATTCACGGTCTTTCTTACGCCAGCCTTCGCTACTTCAATGTAGCGGGCGCTGTTTCGGGCCGCGGCGAGGCGCACGAGCCGGAGTCGCACCTGATTCCGCTGGTGCTGGACGTCGCGCTCGGTCGCCGTCCGTCCATCAAGATTTTCGGCCAGGACTATCCGACCCCTGACGGCACTGCGGTTCGCGACTACATTCACGTCCAGGACCTCGCGCGCGCACACCGGATCGCGTTTGAGGCTCTCGCCGGCGGCTCTGAACCGCAGCAGCTGATCTATAACCTAGGCAACGGGGTGGGGTTCAGCGTACGGGAGATCATCGAAGCCGCCCGGCGCGTCACCGGACACCCGATTCCGGTGGTAGAGGAGCCTCGGCGCCCCGGCGACCCTGCGACCCTGATCGCCGCCTCCAAAAAAATCGAGCAAGAGCTGGGTTGGCGGCCCGAGCACACCGACATCGAGGAGATCGTCCGCAGTGCCTGGGAGTGGCACCAGGTCCGGTACCAGCGCACCGGCGTCTAGTTTTACCGAGCAAAGAGGTGGGCGGCCCCTAAGGCCGTGTTGTACACGCCCCAGGCGGCGGGTGCCGCGACCGCGAGCCACGTCGTCACAAGGACTGCCGGCTTGTTGGTTGGGGCGTCGCTCCAACTTGGTGGCTCGGGAGCTATGGCGCGCGCGATCTCAGGAAGCGCGCCGGGCCGCATCCAGAACTTTGCCGTCACCGGACGCACCAGCAGGTCGGCAATCAAGCCAAGCAGCAGAATCGCCGTCATGGTGTGAAGTACCAGGGGGTAGGCCGATCGCAGCGGCCGACCCGCGGCAGCGGCATGGTCCAGCAGGCCGTTGACGATCAATGGGCCCGCGATGCCCGCGGTTGACCAGGCGGTCAGCAGCCGGCCGTGAATGGCGCTGACGTTTTCACCGCCGAAAAGGTCTTTGAGGTAGGCCGGGATGGTACTGAAACCGCCCCCGTACATGCTGATCAAGACGCCGGCGATGAGCACGAACAGGGGAATGCTGGTGACGGAGGGAAGTGCGGCAAACAAAGCCGCGCCCAAGAGCAAGAACACGGCGTAGGTCGCTTTCCGGCCGAGGTAGTCCGACAAAGTTGCCCACACAAACCGGCCGCCCATGTTGAAAAGCGATAGCACGCCCACAAAGCCCGCGGCGGCCAGCGCCGAGACCTTGCCTGCAAACAAGGTCTGGATCATGGGCGAGGCCTGCTCCAGGATGCCGATGCCGGCCGTGACGTTCAGGCACAGCACCGCCCAGAGCAGCCAGAACTGGGGGGTTCGCACGGCATCGGATACTGCGACGTTGTGCGTGGAAATCATCTTTCGAGCCGAGGCGGCTTCGCGGGAGGACCAGCTGACAGGCCGCCAGCCCTCGGGCGGCACCCGAACCATAAACACACCCAGCAGCATGAACAGGAAGTAGAGCGCACCCATGGTGAGCCACGCGCCCGCGATTGCATGCGCGCCCGTGCCGCCGTAGAACCGCATCAGGCGAGTGCCGAGCGGCGCGCCGATCATGGCGCCCCCGCCGAAGCCCATGATGGCCAAGCCCGTAGCGAGCCCCGGCCGGTCAGGGAACCACTTGATCAGGGTCGAGACTGGGGAAATGTAGCCCAGCCCAAGCCCCACGCCGCCCACGACGCCATACCCTAAGTAGATAAGCGTCAGAAAGTGAGTAGCCACTCCGGCGGCCGCGATCAGAAATCCCGAGCCGAAGCACAGAGCAGCGATGGCCATGGCCTTGCGAGGGCCGGCGCGCTCGAGCCATCGGCCGAACAACGCGGCGGAGATACCGAGCACGGCGATCGCAATTGAAAAGATATAGCCGACCTCTTTTTGGGTCCAGTGTGTGCCTGGCAGCGCCAGCAGCGGTTTTTTGAAGACGGAAAAGGCATATACCTGCCCGATAGCGAGATGAATCGCGAGCGCGGCTGGGGGGACCAGCCAACGGTTGTATCCGGGGCCGGCAATGGTGCGCTCACGGCTGAAGAAACCGAGGGTGCTTGCGGGGGTGCTCGACGAAACCGACGCGCTCATGCGGAAGTCAGCGGCTTTCTGCGCAGCTCCGCTCTGCCGGCGGGGACTCTGCGATTTCTTTTTAGGTTGCTCTTGTTCTACGGCACAGTGCATGCGGGTTGCAAACAAAGAATGCGTTGGGTCCGCTGTTGATTCCCATTTTGGGTCTGCGGGGCGGCTTGCCTCCCGAACCGGAGCCCGGTAGTGTGAAGCTGCAACCGCCTCGGAAGGAAGGATCGCCGCATGTCTGCCGCCCCGAACCCTCATCTCACCTCAACGCTCAGGGAAACGCGCCTGTTTCCGCCCCCGCCGGAGTTCGCGGCGCGGGCGCATGTCGGCAGTTTTGCGCGATACCTGGAGCTTTATCGCCGTTCGGTCGAGCAGCCTGAGCAGTTCTGGCTGGAAGCCGCGCATGAACTGCACTGGTTCGACGAGCCGCAGGAAGCGCTGGTCTGGAACCCGCCGGGCGCCGGGGACGACACGAGCTACGACCCGCAGGTGCGCTGGTTTGCGGACGGTGTGCTGAATATGAGCTTCAACTGTGTCGATCGCCACGTCATCGCGGGCAGGGGAGATCATCCGGCCCTGATCTGGGAAGGCGAGCCGGGCGAGATCCGCACGTTCACGTTTGCCGAGCTTAGGACCGAGGTCGGGCGCGCCGCGAACATGCTCCTCGCGCTCGGCATCGAGGACGGCGACCGGGTCGCGATTTATATGGGAATGTGTCCGGAGGTCGCCATTGCCATGCTGGCCTGCGCGCGCATCGGCGCCGTTCACTCGGTGGTTTTCGGCGGGTTTGCCCCGCAGGCACTGGCTGATCGCATTCTCGATGCAGACTGCCGAGTCGTGCTCACCCAGGACGGAACCTACCGGCGCGGCGCGGAGATCAAACTGAAGCCCTGCGTGGACGAGGCCCTGAAACAGTGCCCCGAGGTCCGCAGCGTCGTGGTTTTCGCCCGGACCGGCTCACCCACGCCGATGCAGCCCGGGCGTGACCTGTGGTGGCACGAGGAGATGGCCAAGGCCGACCCGGTTTGCCCGCCGGTGGGGCTCGACGCGGAAGACCCGCTGTTTATCCTGTACACCTCCGGCACGACCGGCAAGCCGAAGGGTCTGATCCACACCAATGGCGGGTACGCGGTGCAGACGTATCTGTCCACGAAGCTGGTGTTTGACCTGCATCCTGACGATGTTTTTTGGTGTACGGCGGACGTCGGCTGGATTACGGGCCACTCCTATGTGCTGTACGGCGCGTTGCAGAACGGCGTCACGACATTGTTGTTTGAAGGCGCGCCCAACCACCCCGACCCGGGCCGCTTTTGGCAGGTGATCGACCGCCACCGCGTAACGGCCTTCTACACTGCGCCCACCGCGATTCGCGCGTTTATGAAGTGGGGCGACGAGTTCCCCCGGGCCGCGTCGCTCGCGAGCCTCCGCGTGCTCGGTACGGTCGGCGAGCCCATCAACCCGGAAGCCTGGGTGTGGTACCACAGCGAGGTCGGCCGAGGGCGCTGCCCGGTCGTCGACACCTGGTGGCAGACCGAAACCGGGGCCATCATGCTCACGCCGCTACCCGGTGCGGTTCCCACAAAACCCGGCTCCGCGACCGTGCCGTTCCCGGGAATCACGCCGGAAATCGTCACCAAGAGCGGGGATCCGGTGCCGCCCGGACACGGCGGCCTGCTGGTTATCCGCAAGCCCTGGCCGTCGATGGCCCGCACCATTTGGGGCGACCACGAGCGCTACCTCAAGACCTACTGGAGCGAGATTCCCGGCGTGTACTTTTCCGGCGACGGCGCGCGCATGGACGAGGACGGCTACTACTGGCTGATGGGCCGGGTTGACGACGTAATTAACGTTAGCGGCCACCGGCTCGGGACCATGGAGATCGAGTCGGCGCTGGTGGCCCACGCGAAAGTCGCCGAGGCCGCGGCGGTGGGCAAGTCGCACGAGCTCAAGGGGCAGGCGATTGCGGTGTTTGTGAACCTCGAAACCGGCGTGAAGCCCTCGCCCGAGCTGCGGGAAGAGCTCCGCGCATGGGTTGCGAAGGAGATCGGCTCGCTCGCGCGACCCGACGACGTCCGGTTCGTGGAAGCGCTGCCCAAAACCCGCTCCGGCAAGATCATGCGCCGTCTGCTGCGGGAGTTGGCCGAAACCGGGGAGATCAAGGGGGATACGACGACTCTAGAGGACTTTGCCGGGCTGGCGCGGTTGCGGGAGGAGGATGAATAGTCAGGTGTACCAATCAATGTACTACCTGTGCTAATCTCAACATGTGGCAGCAGAAAACCGGGTTTCAAAGAGGCAAAAGCTGCGAATTCCGGTTCGCTGCGGCAACGGCGTCGTTGGTGTTCTCAGCGAGGAAACCTGGCGCGACTCTTCGGGTGGAGTCGTTAGGTACAACTTGGCCTTTATCAATCATGGATTGTGCAGCAAGGATAACGGGCGGGTTCTCGGGTACGACAATGCGCATGGCGTGCACGAGCGGCATTGGATGGGTGAGCGCGAGACGTTTCCATTCACAGACTTTGCGGCGCTCGCTGAACGTTTCGCCTCCGAAGTCGCCGCGCTTAGAAAGAGGAAGCGATGAGAACTGTCTTCATTCAGGAATCCTTTGAAGCATCCATGCAGCGCTTAATCGACCGCGCGCGCAAGCTGGACGCGGGCGAGCCGATCGAGCCGCACAACATCATCTCGTTCGAGGATCCGCTGGACCTGCTGGAGATGCTATCGATCGAGCGTATCCGCCTGCTCAAGGCAGCGCGCGGGCCCGCCATCGCGGTGGACGAGCTGGCCCGCAAGCTTGGGCGGCCGCGCCCGTCCGTCATGCGCGACATCAAGCGGCTGGAGGCGCTCGGCGTTCTCGAGCGGAGCAAGGAACCGAACCCGGGCCACGGACAGAGAACCCTTGTGCAAACCGTGGCGGATCGATTTGAATTGACAGCTTCGTTTTGAAGCTTGTCAGGGTGAAGCAAGAACGCGGAAAAGCGGCCACTCACGTGGTTACTGGCTCTTTACCGTGGATAGCTAGTCAGGAACAAGCTCACCGGCGCCGGTGTCTGCGTTTCAATGCGCGTCAGCCGGAAACGGATTTCTAGAAGCTTCGCGGCGGCCTGCTTCGCTGCTGGTTGCTTGTCGATTGCTGCAAGTACGCTCTGCGGTCAGTCGCAAGACCGGAGTATCTATTTTGGACAGCTCGTGACCCATCCGGAGAATCTTTCGGGCATTTGGCTTGGTCCTGACGGTCGAGGCGGCACGGTTGGGCTGGTCCTTACCTTGTTCACGAACGCGCCCGCATCTGCCAAGACGCTCAAGGGAGTTCCCCAGACCTGGGTTGCGCTCGAAGCGGCGATTTACTTAAGCCCAGGCGCGGAGCTGACCTTTGCAGACGGGAACAGCTTCAGTGATTCACCGCGCGGCGGCCTGCTGCGCTATGACCACGACCGCCTGCAAGATCACTGGGGGGCCTTTGATCTGAACCTCGTCCATACCTCGCGGGATGAATGGACAGGAACCATTCGCCGCCCCGGTTTCAACGGAGCCCTGCTGCTGCGGCGGCCCGGAGCGGGAGTTAGGCAAAAGACCTGGCTGGAAGGCGCCTGGATGAGCAGCGATGGCCTGCTGCCGTCGTGCCTGCACATCGCCGCCCAAGCTTCCGGCCGGTACCTGGCCTGGTCCGACAATCTACAGACCTGGGGATCTTTGCGCTTTGGACCGCATGTCGAAAGGCCCGCGCTTGCGCCTGAAACCTATGGCGACCTCATCGACGTCGAAGCCGCGGGACCGACTCACGCAACCGTGACCGTCGGCGCGCACAGCGGAAACTGTTGTTCGCACACCTTTGTCATTTCGCGCGCGCAAAACAGGACCTTCGTTCGAGTCGATTCGCCATCACCTCTCGGCGTGTCGCGCCCGATGACCACCTGGACACGAATGCCGACAAACGCTTGCATTTCGCCTCCATAGTTTAGCTTGCGTGAAACGCAAAGAGGGCCGCCTGAGCGACCCCCTTTCCGCACGCTCTACTTGCTGGTGAGCGCTGCCTCCAGCGGAACTGTTGAAGACTGCCCCGCCAGTTTTTCCCCAGCCGCGAGCGACGCATCGATTCCCTGAATAAACGCCGGAGTTTCGGCGACTTTCAGCCCGTACATCCCGATCCAGCTCCCTACGCCGTCATTGCCCAGCGGACCATGACCGGTCGAATCGTTGTAGTAGTCGTCTACAATTCCGGGCGTGGGCGGCAGCATCCCGATCGTGAACCGGTCTTTACCCAGGCTGTCGAGCGCCGCCGAGAAAGCCTTGAGGTGGGTGATTTCCCGCGTCATCAGGAACTGCAGCGCGTCCTTGGACCCGCGGTCGTCGGTGAGGTGCATCAGCCGCTCGTAGGTGATCTTCGCCCGCGCTTCGGCCGCGATGTTATTTCGCAGGTCCACATCGAGCTCGCCCGACACCTTCAGGTAATCCGCGGTCCAGCCGTTGCCCTGCGAGTTGACGAAAGTTAGTCCGCCGCCGCCCGTGACCGCGATCAAGGGGTCCTGTTCCGCGTCGGCCAGGGCCTTCTTTTGCGGCTTCAGGTGCATGCGGATCAACGCCCCCACGACCTCCAGGTGGCTGATCTCCTCGGTCCCGATGTCCATCAGCAGGTCCTTGCGCTCCGGGTCGTCGCAACTCCATCCCTGGACGGTGTATTGCAACGCCGCGGCCAGCTCGCCGTTTGCCCCGCCGAACTGTTCCAGCAGAAGGTTGCCGAACCGGACATCCGGCGTTCCCACGTTCACGTCGAACATGAGTTTCTTGACATGGTGATACATAAGCTCCTCACTTCTGCAGCACCCGCCTCAGCGCAGGAGCCGCTATAAAGTACGATGCGCCGTTGTTTGTGGCAGGATGAAAGCCAACGAGGGAGCCAGCGCGCATGCGGCGAGAACCGAGGGGGAACCGACAAATGTGGTTGGGAAGCGTGGCGCTCGCGGTTTGGCTGGTTGGCATCGTACTGCCGCAGAGCTTCGCCGGCCTGGGGCTGCGTCTTTTCGCGCTCGCCGCACTGGCCTTTTGGGCAGGGAAGCGCCGCTCCCTCACGCCCTGGATTTTCTGGTCCATGCTGGCGGGGGTTGAGTACGGGCGCGACCTGCCCCGCGCCGCGCTGGCTTCTCGCGTCTTCTCCGACATTTTTCTCCGCCTCATCCAGTCCATCGTCGCGCCGCTGATTTTCGGCACGCTGGTGACCGGCGTCGCGGGCCACGGCGAGAGCGCGAACGTCGGCAGGTTGGGGTGGAAGTCGCTCCTTTACTTCGAGGCGCTCACCACGGTCGCTCTGGCCGTCGGGCTTGCCGCCATCAACATCTCGCATGCGGGCGTGGGCGTTGCGTTTCACGCGCAGGCTGCAACGCAAGCGGCGAGCCTAGGAACATGGCAGGAGTTCCTGCTGCGTGTGTTTCCGGAAAACATCGCCCAGGCTGTCGCGACGAACCAGATTCTTGAGGTCGCCGTCTTCGCCCTGCTGTTCGGCCTTGCGCTCCGCCGCGTGCCTCTTGCAAAAAGGGCGCCCATGGTGCGGCTGGTTGAGTCGCTGACCGAAACCATGTTCTCGTTCACCAACCTGGTCATGTACCTCGCCCCGCTGGGCGTGGGCGCGGCGCTGGCCTATACGGTGGCCGGCGCGGGCGTGGGCGCGCTCGCGAGCCTGGGCCGCCTGCTGCTCACGCTCTACGTCGCGCTCGCGGTGTTCGCCCTGTGCGCGATGCTTCCCGCCGCCCTGCTCGCGCGCATTCCCATTCGGGGCTTCTTGAAAGCCGTCGCCGAGCCCGCGACCATCGCCTTTGCCACCAGCACCAGCGAGGCCGCCCTGCCGCGCGCGATCGAGTGCATGGAAGCTTTCGGCGTGCCGCGCCGCATCACCGGATTCGTCATTCCGGCCGGCTACAGCTTCAACCTCGCGGGGTCTGCGCTGTATCTCGCTATTGCGTCGGTGTTTGTCGCCCAGGCCGCCGGGCAGCGCCTGGGCTGGCGCGAGCAGGTTGCCATGCTGCTGGTCCTAATGCTCACGAGCAAGGGCGTGGCCGGCGTGCCGCGCGCGGTGCTGGTGGTCCTGCTGGCGACGGCGGGCGTGTTCCACCTGCCGGAAGGCCCGGTTTTTCTAGTCCTCGGCATCGACGCGCTGATGGATATGGGCCGCACTGTGATCAACGTGACGGGCAATTGCCTGGCCTCGGCTGTGGTCGCCCGCTGGGAAGGCGAGTTCCGCGCCGCAAGCCGCGGCGATACACTGACCGAAGCATGATTCGCCGGATCGTTCTATGCGCGTTGCTCTTCGCCGCTTGCTTCTGCCGCGCGCAAACCGTGATTTGTTTCGGAGACAGCCTCACCGCCGGTTACGGCGCGCCGCACGGCAGCGCCTACCCTGACTTCCTCGAGCGGGATCTCCAGGTCGCAGGGTACACCGTGTCCGTTGTGAACGAAGGGGTCGCGGGCGATACCGCGGAGCAGGCGCTGCAGCGGCTCGGTCCGGTGTTGCAAGCCCATCCGGCGGTGGTTGTTTTGGAGCTGGGCGCGAACGACGCTCTGGACAACAGGCCGTTGCCGGCCATCGCTCACGACCTTCGCGCCATGATGGACGCGTTTGAGCGGGCGCGCATTCCAGTCGTGGTGGCCGGAATGGACGCGCGCCCGTATCTTGGACTCGGCATGCCGCCCAAGCTGCGGACCCCCGAGATGCAGCAGTTTTATGCGCTCGATGGCAGACTGGCGCGGCAGTATCGCGCGCCGCTGATTCCGTTTCTGCTGCGGGGAGTGTACGGCGATCCGGCGTTGATGAGCGGAGACTGGATGCACCCGAACGGGGCCGGGTACGAAAAAGTGGCCGAAACGGTTTTGCCGTTTGTGGAAGCCGCGCTGAAACGGGACGCGAAGCAGCGCCGGTAGCTCTGTAGCGGGCGTACGCGAGCGCATATTTGAGACGCCGTCGAGCGCTGTGCGTCATCCAAGCAGAGCATGCGCGAATTTGAAGGCGCAAGGAGAGCATGATCCCCCGACTCGGCGACATTCAAGCCCCATCCGATATTAAGCAGCTGTCCATCCCCGAGCTTGAGGCGCTGGCCGGGGAGATACGCGAGCGCCTGATTGTTTCGCTGTCCCGCAACGGCGGCCACCTCGGCCCCAACCTCGGGGTGGTCGAGCTGACGCTGGCCATGCACTACGTGTTTTCCACGCCCGAGGACAAGTTTGTTTTCGACGTTTCGCACCAGGCTTACGTGCACAAACTGCTCACCGGCCGCGAGCCGCTCTTTGACACCATTCGCCAGCCGGGCGGGCTCAACGGCTTTATGCTGCGCTCGGAAAGCGAGCACGACGCGTACGGCGCGGGCCACGCGGGCACCGCGCTCTCGGCCGCGCTGGGCATGGCCGTCGCGCGCGACCTCGCCGGCGGCCGGGAGCACATTGTCGCACTGGCCGGCGATGCGGCGTTCACCAACGGCATCACTTTTGAGGCGCTCAATAACATCGCCGACCAGACCCGGCGCCTGATCGTCGTGCTCAACGACAACGAGTGGTCGATCGACCGCAACGTAGGGGCGATTGCGAAATATCTCCATAAGATCGTGACCAACCAGCATGTGTTCTCGCTGCACGAAGGCGCCCAGCGGCTGGTCGAGCGAGTAGGTGGGCGCGCCGCGAAGAACATCGTGCGCCGCGCCGAAGAAGCGGCCAAGGGCGTGCTGTTTCCGTCGAGCTTTTTCGAGGACTTCGGCTTAACCTACTATGGCCCGCTGGATGGCCACAACATCGCGCTGCTCATCGAAACGTTCGAGTTCCTCAAGCAGCAGGACCGCCCCGTGCTGCTCCATGCCATCACCCAAAAGGGCCGCGGCTTCCAGCCCGCGCTCGATGGGCAAAAGAAGTTCCACGGCCTTGGCCCTTACGACCCTGAAACCGGCCACACTCACACCGGTGGCCAGCCTACGTATTCCGAAATCTTCGCAAACACGCTGTGCCGGCTGGCCGACGAGGATGACAAGGTTGTCGCGATCACCGCGGCGATGCCCAACGGCACAGCGCTCGACCTGTTTCGCCCGCATCACCCCACGCGCTACTTCGACGTGGGCATCGCGGAGGAGCACGCCGTGATTTTCGCGGCGGGCATGGCCACGCGCGGCTTCAAACCCTTTTGCGCGATCTATTCCACGTTTCTGCAGCGCGCCTTTGATCCGATCGTCCACGACGTCTGCCTGCAAAACCTGCCGGTGGTGTTCTGCATGGATCGCGGCTCGCTGTCGGGCGACGACGGCGCGACCCATCACGGACTGTTCGACATCAGCTATCTGCGCCCCGTGCCCAACCTCGTGCATATGGTCCCGTCCAACGAGGACGAGCTCGGCGACATGCTGCTCACCGCCAAGCTCCACCCGGGCCCCAGCGCCATCCGCTACCCGCGCGGCGCGGGCCCCGGCGTCGCACTCAAGCCGCGCCCGGAAGCCATCCCGATCGGCAAGGCCCGCGTGGTGCGCGAAGGCGACGAGATTGTGATCTTCGGCCTGGGGGCGCTGCTGCCGATGGCGCAGGAGCTGGCCGAAGCGCTGGGCAAGCGCGGCTACTCGGCCGCGGTGGTCGACCCGCGCTTCGTAAAACCGCTGGACCGAGAGCTGCTGCTGCGCTATGCCGGCGGGGCTGCCGCGGTGGTCACGTTTGAGGATCACGTGCTTGCCGGCGGTTTCGGCTCCGCGGTGATGGAGGAGCTGGAGCAGGCGGGCGTGCTGACTCCGGTGGTCCGCATCGGCTGGCCTGACCGGTTCATCGAGCACGGCAAGGTCGACGAGTTGCGCGCACGCTACGGCATCACCGCTCAGGCTGCGTTGCTGCGTCTTGAGCCGACCCTGCAGAAACTACCGCGCCGCGGGCCAAAGGCGGTTGCAGCCGCGCGTTAATGCGGTTTTAAAGAAAACACGCCACGAAGTGGCCGCCAGCCGCGCAGGCGGTTTTGTTTTTAGCAAAGCGGGCGTGAACGCACTAAAAAAGGAAAGGGCGCTTCACGAGAGGCGCCCTTGCCGCCCCCAACCTACAGAAACTAATTCGGCATCAGCACCGCATCGACTACGTCGATCACCCCGTTGGACTGGATCACATCCGGGATCGTCACGGTGGCGGTGCCGCCCTTCTGATCCGTCAGCACCAGCTTGCCGTCCTGCATCGTCGCCGTGAGTGTTTCGCCCTGCACGGTCTTGAGCTCCGCCTTGCCGTCGCCCTTTTTGATCAGCTTCGTCATTTCCTTGGTCGTCAGCTTGCCCGGCACTACATGATAGGTCAGAATTTTCTTGAGCTGGTCCTGGTTTTCAGGCTTCAGCAGCGTGTCCACGGTGCCTGGGGGCAGCTTATCGAAAGCTTCATTGGTCGGCGCGAACACCGTGAACGGGCCCGGGCTTTCCAGCGTATCGACCAGCCCCGCGGCCTTGACCGCGCTGACCAGGGTTGTGTGGTCTTTCGAGTTCATCGCGTTTTCCACGATGTTCTTGGTCGGGTACATGGCTGCTCCGCCGACCATCGGGTCTTTCTTTTCCGCGTGTGCGGATACGGAGGTGCATGCAAGAGCAAGTGCGAAAGTCGCCGCGAGTGCCGTTTGTGTCTTCATAAGTCTGTGCTTTCCTTTCGTGTTCGGGAAGTCGCCCCGGGTTCTCGCTGTGGGAACGAGCCCGAGGACTGATACGGATTCAGTCTCACCATACAGCGCCCGCTGCGCGCTCCATTGCGTACACTAAGAAGAAGCCCCCAGTCCCGCACGCATGCAGCATTCCTACCCCCCAGCCCGGTTCGCGCCACAAGCTACGCGCTGGCTTGTACTGATCGGGCTGGGCAAACTGCTCAAGGCGCTGCTGTTTGTCGCGCTCGGCTTCGGCGCGCTGCACCTGGTTCATCGCGACCTGGTTTCGGTTGTGACGCACTGGCTCGTGGATTTGCGCTTCGATCCCGAAAGCCGCGCTGTCAATTTTGTTCTCGACAAAATCGCCTCCGTGACACCGCACCGTCTGCGCCAGCTCTCCGTGCTCATCTTCTGCGATGCGGGCCTCGATGTGTTGGAAGGCACAGGGCTGATGCTGGGCAAGAGTTGGGCCGAATACCTCACCGTCATCGTGACCGCGTCGTTTCTGCCGTGGGAGTTCTTCGAGCTGGCGCACAAGCCGAACTGGCCCAAACTCGTCTTCACCATGCTCAACATCGCCATCTTGGTCTACCTTGCGCAGAACCTGAGGCGGCGCCTGCGCGAACGACATGCCTGGCTGCACAGCCGTGGGGCCGCATAGGCGAGCTTGCCCGGATGCGAATGACCTTTCCGATTACCGATACGCGATTCGGCTTTCTTTTTCACAGGCATTCCACCGATTTCCCTCTTTAGTAACCAACTCTGAGTAATAAACCTGAGAAAACCATTTGCAAAGTGCTTCAGCTTCGCTACTCTGTGGTCGGAAGTGGAAAAAAGTGGAGAAAAAGGGTTGTACTTCTCCAAACTGCAGGCGCAACATCACCAAGTTGGCGGAAAAGAGGAAAGAGTGTGTTTCGCGGCAATCACCCAGCCCGGATTGATGAAAAAGGCCGGCTGAAGCTGCCCGCGGAGTTTAAGCAGTTCTTCTGCAATCAGGAAGGCGAGCAGTTCTACATCACCAGCAAGGACGGCAAGGTCGCTGAAATCCACCCGCTGAAGGAGTGGGAGAAGTTCGAAGAAAAGCTGGCCGCGATACCGAACTTCAACCCGGCCAAGAAAAAACTGCTGGACCGTTTGAACTACTACGGCCAGACGGTGCGGATGGACGACCAGGGGCGGGTGCTGCTGCCGCAGATTTTGCGCGGCGAAGCCAAGCTGGCGGGGGACGTGGTGGTGTTCGGGATGCAGCGCTATCTCGAAGTCGCGAACCACGAGATGTTCAAGCAGAACATGGACGGGAATCCGCTAACCGAAGCCGATCAGCAAGCGTTGGCGGAGTTTGGGTTGTAGAAGGCCTCAGAGGGGTCGGGCAAATGCAGAGTGAACGGCATGTGCCAGTTCTTTTACATGAAGTGATGGAATACCTAGCGGTGCGCCGGGGCGGCACGTATGTGGACTGCACCCTCGGCTATGCGGGCCACGCGAGCGCGATTGCGCGGGCGCTGGGCGGCGAGGGCCGGTTGATCGGCCTGGACCGGGACGCGCAGGCGCTTGAGCTTGCGCGCGAGCGGCTGGACGGGCTGCGCGAGGAGCTTGGCGCGGAGATGCCGATGATTGAGCTGCACCATGCGGAGTTCAGTGGCATGGAAGAGTTTGTGCGGCTGGCGGAGTGCGATGGAATCCTGGCCGACTTCGGAGTCAGTTCCATGCACCTGAATGAGGCGCATCGAGGGTTTAGTTTTCAGGCGGAAGGGCCTCTTGACATGCGGATGAATGCGCAGCAGGAGCTCACCGCCGCACAAGTGGTAAATCAGGCGGACGAGGAACAGCTCGCCAATCTGATTTACGAACTCGGAGAGGAAAGGAGGTCGCGGAGAATCGCCAGAGCCATCGTGCGGGCCCGGCCTTTGCACACAACGGCGCAGTTGGCTGCTGTGGTAAAGGGCGCGGCCCCGCAGATGAAAGAAGCAATTCATCCGGCGACCAGGACCTTTCAAGCGCTCCGAATTCATGTGAACCGCGAGCTGGAGGAGATCGAGGCGTTGCTCGGGAGCGCGCCGAAGCTGTTGAAGCCGGGTGGCCGGCTGGTTGTGATCTCGTTCCACTCGCTGGAAGACCGTCCGGCGAAAGACGCCCTGCGCGCGGGCAGGGATGCCGGGGTATACGAAGTGTTGACGCGCAAGCCGGTGACGGCCGGCGAGGAAGAAACGAGACGCAATCCGCGAAGCCGCAGCGCGAAGTTGCGGGCTGCGGAAAAGATTTAAGCCTCGGGCGAAAAAAGAGGCGAACAAGTGATCGGGCCGGGTTGTCCTGCCGATGTACAAGGCGAAAGTAAAACCCACGTAGGACCCCCACGCACCACCCCCTTCCTAAAAACAGCGACCCGGCCCGGTCGTTTGGATGGGGACAGAAGGCTGAAACAGAACTGCGGGAGATGGGACATGGCAACCCAGGCGTTGGCGGAAATTTTCGGAATTGCCCATCAGGGCGCAACAGCGGCGACACACAACGCGGGCTCGCGCTGGATGCGGGAGGAGCGCGCGCGGCGCGGGCCGACGCCCGAGATTTTCTTCTCAAAGCGCATGGACAATTCGCGGCTGGTCAAGGCGCAGTGCCCGGCGCGCAAGCGCGAGATGCGTTCGTTCGCGGGCGCCATGGCGATGCTGTTCGCGTTGGTGATGTTTTATGGCTGGCAGCACTACCAGGCCATCCAGTCCGGCTACCATGTCGAGGCCAAAAAGCAGCAGCTGTTGCAGTTGCAGGAGCAGAACCGCGAGCTGCGGCTCAACGAAGCGCAATTGAGCGACCCTGCGCGCATTGATCGCATGGCCCGGGAGATGGGGCTCGCGGCGCCCGCGCCGGGCCAGGTCGTGCGCCCGGAAGGGGCGGCGGACAATGCACCCGTGCTGGCCGAGGCGCAGCCGATGCGCTTCGGGCGGTAAACTTAGTTTTTCAACGGGCTCCACGGAACTGCCGTACCCGAACTGGAAATCTATTGCCCGGATTGAAAGCCGAAGAGCGGTGTAGGCTTTGAGTAGGTCCGGCATGGAAATCTAAAAGCCCTTGACACAGGAACAGATCGAAGTTCTCGCACGAAGAATCGCTCATGGGCATGCGTTCATAAAGCACATCGGCGAGTTTAGCGGGACAAGCCGGGATGAGTTCAGCGCCGAAATCCTGGAGACACTTATGCGCCCATCCACCACATGGGAAATGGCCGGGGGGCGCCGGGTGTACTGGAGCGACGAAAGGCAGTTTGTAGTAGTTGTGAACCCCAAAGATCCCGACGGTGGAACAGCTTTTTGGCCGAGAGACGGCAAAGACTACCTCAATACATTGGAGTGATGCCGGTGAGAGGCGCAGAAACAGTACTTTTCGATGACGATGCTCAGCGGTATCTTCGCAACACCCTAAATGAGGTGCTGCATGGAATCCGGCCCTCGCCAGAACTTGAGAGAAAATTCAGTCCTTTACGCGCGTCTATGATCATGCTTTTTGAGGAAATGCGGCGGGAACGGTCTAACTTTAAGCCGTCACCAGAGCAGGCAATGCTGCTCATCCAGTCCAGCGAGGCTTGCGAAAAGGACCTGGAGGGATGGGAGTTTGACACGCGCCTTGGCTATACCAGAGCTGAAGCGGAACAAGTGATGGCGCGGCTTCAAGAGCTTGCGCACCGCGCTTCCCGGCAGCCCCACGCGGCCGCATCTTGATCCGAGCGGCATGAAGCCTTTTTCCTTCGCGCGCGCTCCCGGCCAAAGTTCCAACATTCGCACGCCCATGCAGCGGGCGCGGGTATTTGCGGTGGTCGCGATCTTTCTTTTCTGGGCTGCGTTGATCGCGGGCCGGCTCCTTTGGCTCCAACTGATCCAGCATCCGGAGTGGGTAGCGCGCGCGGCCACGCAGCAGCAGCGCAGCTTCCAAGTCGCGCCGCGGCGGGGCATTCTGTACGATCGCAACCTCCACGAGCTCGCGATGACGGTTTCGGTCGATTCGATCTTTGCCGTCCCGGGCGAGATTCCCCTGGAGCGGCGTGGGGAACTCGCGCAAGCGCTCGCGCGAGTGCTGCACGCGGACCCGGCGGACAGGTTCACCGAAGCCGATCAGATTCTCAAGCGGATCAACAGCTCGCGCTACTTCACCTGGATCGCGCGCAAGCAGAACACGCAGGTGATCGCTGCGGTCCGCGCGCTCAAGCTCAAGGGCGTGTATTTCCAGAAAGAGTTCAAGCGCTTTTACCCGGAAAACGACATCGCCGCGCAGGTGCTCGGCTACGTGGGCGTGGATGACAATGGCCTCGGGGGCGTGGAGCAGAAATTCGACCGCACCCTGCACGGCGAACCGGGCCGCATGCTCACGGCGCTCGACGCGCGGCGCCATGTGCTCGCGTCAAGCGAAAAAGATCCTGCGCCGGGCGAGAATATGGTCCTCACCCTCGACGCCAACATCCAGTTCATGGCCGAGCAGGCGCTTGATCACGCGATGGAGCGGTCAAAACCGGTGAGCGGCACGATCGTCGTGCAGGACCCGCATACCGGGCAGATTCTGGCGCTTGCCATCCGGCCGACGTTTAACCCGAACCAGATCCGCCATGATTCGCCGTCCCTGCTGCGCGACCACGCGGTCAGCGACGTGTATGAGCCCGGATCGGCCTTCAAACTGGTGACGTATTCGGCGGCTCTCGACTCGCATGTGACCACGCCGCAGCAAAAGATCGACTGCGAAGGCGGCAAGATCGACGTGGCTGGCCGCATCGTGCATGACGACCACTACAACGGTGTGCTGACCACCGAGCAAGCGCTCGCGGTTTCAAGCGATGTCGCCGCGATCAAACTGGCCGAGCTCATGGGGAAGGACAAGTTTTACAGCTACATTCACGCGTTCGGTTTCGGGCAGCGCTCGGGGATCGAGCTGCCGGGCGAAACCCGCGGACTGCTGAAGCCGCCGGACCGCTGGCAGCCCACAACGATCGGCTCCATCCCCATGGGCCATGAAATTGCGGTGACCCCGATTCAGCTGGTCACGATGGCTTCGACCATCGCGAACGGCGGCACCTATCTGCCGCCCCACATCGTGCTGACCGAGACCGACAAGATGCGCGGCAGCCCGGGATGGAAGCCGGACCCGTTCCGTCCCGAAGACAGCCTGCCCGACCCGCTTCCACCCGGCGCGCACCGGGTTCTCTCGACGCTCGCCGCGGCGCAAATGGCGCAGCTGATGCAGAACGTGGTGGTCAACGGCACGGGCAAGCCCGCGCAGCTGAACGGCTACAGCGCGGGGGGCAAAACCGGCACCGCGCAGAAGATCGATGTGCGCACCCGTACGTATTCGCACACAAAACACGTGACGTCCTTTGTGGGCTTCGCGCCGATCAACAACCCGGCTGTAACCATCGCGGTGATTGTGGACGAGCCGAGCATGGGTAGCACTTTCGGCGCGGGAGCCAGCGCGCCTGTGTTTCAGGAGCTTGCGCAGGAGATCCTTGAGTACCTGGGCGTCCCGCACGACGAGCCGATCAAGACCGTGCCTGAGCTGCAGGCGAGCAAGAAAGCAGCGGACGCGCTAACTGGAGAGCAAAAGGAGTCGGACGAGATCGGCGATCTGCAAACATTGTTCGCGGAGGTGAACGACCTGCCCGCGGACGACCCGCTGCGGCACCCAGAAACACCGGAGCCCACGCAGATTGCCGAAGGGACGGCTGTGACGGCGGGAGTGCCCGCAGCATTGCCGGTTGTGGTCGAAACCACCGCTGGCAGGGAATCGGAGGTGCCGGTCCCGGCTGCTGCGCGCTTTACGCCGAAGAGCAGCGTGAAGCTCGCTGCCGGGCATGACGTCCCGGTGCCAGATTTCGCGGGAGCGACCGTGCGCGCGGCGACCGAAAAGGCCGGGGAAGCGGGGCTTGCGGTGCAGGTAATCGGAAGCGGCCTGGCCCGCGCGCAGGCTCCGGAAGCAGGCACGCGCGTGCCCGCGGGGACAGAAATCGTAGTGCGGTTTACGCGGTAAGCCACCTGTGTGAATGTTGTGGAAATCCGGATGATATGTCTTGACAAGCCCCGACGACCGGTTAATAGTGTCGCAAGTGAGGTGAGCCATGCGAAGGGCTAAAATCCTCAAACTATTATTAACGGTGGCCTCAACTTTTTCAATGGGTTATGCCCAAAGCATCGGTTGCTATGTGAACGCTGTTTGTGTGCACAAATTGTACAACTGTGCTTGCAACAGTCAGACCTACTACAGCGATGGCTTTAAAGCCGGTAATCAAGGGATGGCTTGTGATTTGTTCTACGGTCCTTATACTTGTGGATCCGGCTGCAGCACAGGAACAGTGACAAGCCAAACGCACTATAACGGCACCGATGGGTGCATAGGCCCCGAATACCCGGTATTCGTAAAACAACCAAGTTTCAACGCAAGCGCGCAGCAACTCAAGCAGGAAACACAGGAAGTGTTCGCCAAGCTCGAGCGTCATGGAGCTGTTTCTGATGGTCAGTGCGAGATTGCAGAGGCAGCATTTCGAAGCTGGCTTCAAGATAGGCTGAAGGCGGCGAAGTGATGACCTTAACAGCATTAGGTCTACTCCTCCTCTCAGGTGCGGCACTCGTTCAGGGCAATTTATCCCAGGCGGCTCGCGGCGGTCCACCCGAGCCACCTTTGCGGATACTTACTTTGGATAAGACGGCTCCTCTGGGTATGCCGACGTTTGGCTTTGTGGGCAGCCCGGTTTGCGACGCAAGCGGGAATCTTTACTTCGAAGCGGTAAATCCCGGTATTCACCAGGTAGACATCGGGCCATTTATACGCGTGAGTGCAGATGGCAAGCAGCAGACTATTATCTTGCCTCCAAGCGGAGTAGACGGTACTCGGCAGTTCTATGCCGTGTTTCAGGCCGTTTCGCCTGACGGGTCATATTACCTTTTGGGTCACCGTCAGACAGGTGACGTGCTGATCCGGTATAAGGGTGATGGTTCTATTTTACGCGAGACTAAGTTGCTCACCCCAGCCGATGCTTACCC
>CAXTRW010000010.1:0-31327 GCA_964246765.1 uncultured Acidobacteriaceae bacterium
CTCGTCTACAGTGTAGGTGGGAGCCCCACCCGATGCCGAGCCACTTTCTGCTTCCGCCCACCAAGTCGCTTGACGGCATGAACCGCCTCGGCGATATGACCCGGTTCCCCCCGGCGGTTCACGCCGGCGCGACTCTCAACGTGCTCGTCACCATCGCGCTGACGCTTGCGGTCTTCGCACGGTTCGGGGCCGCTCCCTGGGCGCTTCCCTGCTGGGTCGCGCTGGTGTTGTTCGCCAATGTGATGCCGGTCGCGCTCTTGCGCGCTGCCGGCTGGCGCGCCCGCGCGCCCTATCCGCCGATCGAGCAGATGAGCTTTTCCGGCGACCAGCACCGCTTCCCAGACTGGGTCTATCTGGCAGCCTCAGCCGACATGGCGTTTTGGATCGCTCTGGCCTGGGTCGCCTTTGCTGTTCTGCCGACTGTGCCCGCGCTGCTCGGCGTCCAACTGCTGGCACTGGCGTGTACCTTTGCCCCAGTCTGGCTCCGGCCCTGGCGGGAGCGCCGCGCGTGACGGGGGGTCCCTTGCGCCTCGCCGCAATCGACTTTCTCAACCCAGCGCCCCTGATGTGGAACTTCGAGCACCCGCCCGAGGCCGCCCGGCTGCGGGAGCGCTATTCCGTCCGCAAAATGACCCCCGCGGCCTGCGCCCGCGCCCTGGCCTCGGGCGAAGCCGATCTGGGACTGATCCCCATCGGCGCCTACGCGGCAACCTCCGGGCTGCTGGCGGTTCCCGGCTGCGCGATCGCCTCGCTCGGAGCCATTCGCTCCCTGCTGCTCGTGCTGCGGACCGACGCCGAGCCCCAACTCGGTGACCAGCCCGACCTCGACCCGCCCTCCCCATCCGAGCTCGCGCGCATCCGCTCCGTCGCGCTCGACAGCGCGTCCCGCACCACGGCCCTGTACACGCAGATCCTGTTCCGGCGCTTTTGGGACCACGCGCCCCGGTTCTTTGAGCACCCGCCGGACCTCGACGCCATGCTCGCCGCCGCCGATGCCGCCCTGCTCATCGGCGACCCCGCGCTCCACGCCTTGCGCGACCGGGACCGAAGGCGCGAGCGCACCGGCGAACGCCTCCGCTACCTGGATCTAGGACATCTGTGGCGCGAGACGACCGGAACGGCCTGGGTCTCCGCCTTCTGGGCCGTCCGAGCGGACGCGTATGCGGCGCTTCCCGGAGAAGCTCGAGCCGCTCTGGCCTTCGACCTGATTCGCTCCCGGGATGCCGGCCTCGGGCACATCCCCGAACTGGTTGAGGAGTGGGCGCCAAGGCTCAAACTCCGGGCGCAAACAGTTACGGCGTATCTGACCCGCAACATTCACTACGCGCTGGACGCCACGGCGATCGCAGGCGTGGAGCGATTTTTCACGGAAGCGCACGCGCTCGAACTGCTGCCCGGACCCCCGCGCCTTGCGTGGGCTGTGTAGCGGGCGCGTGCGCGGCATATAGACTTGCAGCGTACATTCTGCTTCCAAGGAAGAGCCCTATGCCGTCGCTTCTCTCGTTTCTGCTCTTCTTCGCCGCCGCTGCTTCCAAGGGATCGCAGTCGCATGCGCACGTTCCCGGCTGGCTCATCCACTTGGGACTTCCGGGGCTGTTTGTGGTTTCGCTTCTGGACGCAGCGATTATTCCGCTTCCCTTGCCGGGCTCGGGCGACCTGTTGATCGTGCTTTTGTGCGCCCAACCCGCCTCGCACCCCGTTCTGATTGCCGCCATTGCTATCGTCGCAAGCGTCATCGGCGGCTACACCACCTGGAAGGCCGGGCAAAAAGGGGGCGAAGCCATGCTGGACCACTTTGTGCCCAAACGCATGGTCAAGCTGGTCCATAAATGGATGAAAGGGCACGGCTTTGCAACCGTGGCAACCGCGGCCATCGCGCCGCCGCCAGTGCCGCTGATGCCGTTGCTGTTGGGCGCGGGCGCATTGGGAGCTTCCCGCAAGCAGTTTCTGTGGGCGTTTACACTGGCCCGGGGTGTTCGCTACAGCTTCATGGCGTGGCTCGGCGCGGTGTACGGCCGCCGCGTGCTCCACGCATGGAACCAGTACCTGTCGGACTGGTCCGAGCCCATCCTGATCGCTTTTTTCGTGGTGTTGGTTGCGGCTATCGCGGTGGGCGTATGGATGTACAAAAAGCAGATGCGCAGCTGGAACGCGGAAAAAGGCAAGGCTGGGCAGCAGGCCGCCGCCCAGCCTGAGACGGCCTAGGGGCAGTTCTCGTATGTACGTAGAGCGGCCGGCATCGCTGGACGTGGCTTTTCCGGCGGTAAAAGCCACACTGCCGCAAAACTCTCCCTCTACACCAATACGAGAACTGCCTTATCTCATCTCCCAACGCAGCAGCGTGGCCCCGGCGGTAAAGCCCGCGCCCACGCTGGCCAGCAGCACCAAGTCGCCTTTTTTCAGAGCGCCGGCTTGGCGCGCCGTTTCCATCGCGAGCGGCACGGTGGCCGCGGTGGTATTGCCGTAACGATCAATATTGATCGCCACTCGTTCGATCGGCAGCCCCAGACGGTGGGCGGTGGACTCGATAATGCGGCGATTGGCCTGGTGGGGGATAAAGCAGCCGAGATCGGCCCCGGTCAGACCGTTGCGCGCCAGGACCTTTTCCGTAATTTCGGCCATTTTTCGTACCGCGAACTTGTACACGGTCTGCCCGTCCTGGTGAACGAAGTGCTGCTTGCGCGCGACTGTTTCCGCGCTTGCCGGCAGCAGGCTGCCTCCGGCAGGCATGTGCAGGGCCGCGGCCCCGGAGCCGTCGATCTCGTGCGCGTAATCCATCAGGCCCTGCTCGCCGTCTTCCGCGGCTTCCAGCAGCACCGCGCCTGCGCCGTCGCCGAACAGGATGCAGGTGCTGCGGTCGGTGTAGTCGAGCATGGAACTCATGGTGTCGGCGCCGATGACCATGACCCTGCGCTGCGCGCCGCTCTCGACCAGCTTCGCGCCGACCTGGAGGGCGTACAGAAAGCCTGAGCAGGCCGCGCCCAGGTCGAATCCCCACGCGTGGTGAGCCCCGATCTTGTCCTGCACCAGGCAGGCTGTGGCCGGGAAGGGCATATCGGGGCTCACGGTCGCCACGATGATGACCTCGACGTCCTCGGCCGTGATGCCGCGATCCCGCATACACGCCCGCGCGGCTTCGGCGGCCATATCGCTGGTGCCCACGCCCTTTTCAACAATGTGGCGCTCACGAATGCCGGTGCGGTCCACGATCCACTGGTCGGAGGTGTCGACTATTTTTTCAAAGTCGGCGTTGGTCATGACGCGGGGCGGAACAAAGGTTCCAAGAGCACTGATTTTCGCGCGCCGCAGAGTGGGGGGCGCGACGGCGGTTCGCGGCTCAACGGGGGTCAAAGGCAATCTCCACGGAAACAAGTGTGCTCGCAAGGATCGGGCTTGCGCCAGCAGCTTTGATTGTCTCCGAGGGGGGGCCCTGTGTCGAATGTAGGGAGGGGTTTATGTACCGGGGAGCCTGCTGCGCACGCACTGGCCCGCTACCGTTGCTTCCTTCCGGTCCTGGCGGGGTTCGCGAGATTGCGCCGCGCAGGGCCCGGCACTCTTTGAGTTTAGCACCGGGCGGCTGCGCGGGAAACTACTGCGTGGGAGCCGCCGCGCTTGTGCCCGGGGTGGTGCGGCCCTTGGCTATCGAGTACTGCACCGCGTGGTCGACGACCGCATACAACAGCTGGTCCGGGTCTTTGATCGCCTGCGTCCGGATCCAGTTCCCCGCCCGCGCCCCGGCGGCTTTATCGTCCGGCAAGGTCACGTCGCGGTTCTGCGCCGCAAGCGCGGCCAGCTGCTTCACATACTCAAAAAACTGGTCGCGGTTGCGGCCGCTCTTCTGCCATGCCTGCCGGCAAGTCAGCGTGACCAGCTGGTCGATTGGGGCCTGGCTCACGGGCGCGGCCTGCATGTCGCTGCCCATCTGCGCCGAAGGCTGATCCGAGGCTTGCCCCGGGGCCGTGTTCGTGGTCGGCGCGTGATTGGTGGTTTGCGCCGAAACACCGGCCCCCACCAGCAGCGCCATGCTCAGAATGCCTGCGCCTATCGCCATGGTTTCAAGTTTGTTTCGCTTCATCGCACTCGCCTCCTAGCGGTGGTGGTAGTCGTGGTGGTCGTTGCCGCTGCCCTGGGCCAGCTTGCCGCCGAGAGCGCCGAGACCCGCGCCCGCTGCGCCACCGATCAGTGTGCCTTTCATGCCGCCACCGAACAGCGCGCCTAGAGCCGCGCCGCCGCCGCCGCCGATCAGCGCGCCATAGCCGGGCCCGATGCCGCCGCCCGAGTGGTGGTGGTCGCGGTCGTCCTGCCGGTAGCGCTGGTCGTAGTTGCCGTTATCGACGTTGCCGCGCATGCCGCCGTAGTAGTTGTTATGGCCGTTGTAGTTGTTGTCGTAGCGATCGTTGCCGTTGTTGCTGTAGCGGTCGTTGCGGCCGTGGTCGCGCTGCGCGGCGGCCGTGCTCGCCCAGGGTCCCAGCCCCCCCAGCAGCAGCGCTCCGGAGGCGGCCCACACCTTGGCTCTTCCGAATCTCATGCAGTTTCCTTCCGCCCGGCTCCGCAGCGCCGGGCCTAACAGTCCAATGCGATGCGGCCGAACAGGGCCGGGTTCACCGAATCGTCCGCATTTGGGTCAAACGTCGCAGAGAGCGACCGCGCCCGCGAGCCCGGTGAGCGGGTCGCCCGCTGGAATAAACTCATGCGCGACGTAGCCGGGAAAGCCGATTTCCGCGAGCGCCCGCATCACGCCCGGCCAGCGAACCTCTTCGTCCGGCGCGTCCAGCTCGTGCCGGCCCGGAACACCGCCGGTGTGGATGTGCGCGATCGTATCCGAGTAAGCGCGCAGGGTCGTGACCAGGTCGCCTTCCATGATCTGCATATGGTAGGCGTCGTACAGCAGTTTGACCCGCGGCGAACCGACCGCGCGCACCACCGCCGCGCCCCAGGCGGTGTGGTCCGCCATGTAGCGCGGGTGGTCGCGCTTGGAGTTCAAGAGCTCCATGCAGACGGTCACGCCGTGGGCCTCGGCAACGGGCGCGATGCGTTTGAGGCCGGCGACCGTGTTGCGCGCGCCTTCGTCGTCCGTGATGCCGTCGCGCAGGCCCGAAAACGTGATGACGTTCGGCACATTGGCTTTGGCCGCGAGCGGAATCCCGGCGGTAAGGCCCGCGACGATCTCGTCGTGATGGGTAAGCCGGTTGAGGCCGTGGTCGATCGCGCCGCCCCCGGCGTAGCCCATGGTGCAGCGCAAGCCGTACCGCGGGGGCGTGGCCCAGTCCGCGGCTTCCAGCAGGTCGACCCCGACCAGGCCGAGCGAACGGGCGTGTTCGCAGAGCACCGGCAGCGGCCAGGACGCAAAACACCAGCGCGCGACCGACTGCCGGATGCGCCCGCGCCGGGGCGCGGTCTGGCCGTTGGCGGCAAGCAGCGGAAGGCTCGCCACCCCGCTTTGCAAAAGCGCGCGGCGGGTCCAGTTTGTCTGGCGGGCGCCCTGCTCCAACGCTGCCACGTTCACCTCCGTCCAATCGGCTAAAATACTGAGAGTGCCCTCCACTCTACAGCTTCCAGACGCGCCTGTTTCGCAACGGACGGCCCTTGCTCCGGTCCGGATCGGCTTTGTCTCGCTCGGCTGCCCCAAAAACCTCGTCGACAGCGAGGTGATGATGGGCTTGCTGCAGGCGGCCGGGGCCGAGCTGACCACCGAAACCGCAGACGCCGACGTGCTGGTCGTGAACACCTGCTCGTTTATCGACGCGGCCAAGCAGGAGTCGGTGGACGCGATTCTGGAGATGGCGGCGCTCAAAACCCGAGGCCGGGCGCAAAAGCTGGTGGTCGCGGGCTGCCTGGTGGAGCGCTACCGCGACGAGATCCGGCGCAACATTCCCGAGGTGGACGCAGTGGTCGGCACGGGCGAGCTGGAGGCGATTCTGGCCGCCGCCGGGCTCGCCGCGCCTGCCGCTCCGCCGCCTGCCGACTCCCCGTTTACCATCCTGAGCGGCGCCCCGGCCGTGGTGCGCCCGGCGGCGGAGACCACCGTGAGCAGCCGCGCGGAAGGCGACCTGCGCGAGACGCAAGGCAGGTTCGCGCGCGCAGCCTGGGACGGCGCGGAAACCAGCGCGCTGCCCACCTACCTGTACTCCGACGAGACCCCGCGCCTGCTCGCGACCGGGCGCGCTTCGGCCTACATCAAGATCGCCGAGGGCTGCGACCACCCTTGCACCTTCTGCGTGATCCCCAACCTGCGCGGCAAGTTCCGCTCGCGGCGGGTGGAGTCGGTGGCCGCCGAGGCCGAGCGTTTGGTCGCCGGCGGCGTCCGCGAGATCACGCTCGTGGGCCAGGACACCACCTGCTACGGCGAGGACTTCGGCCTGCGCGATGGGCTGGCGCTGCTGCTCGAGCGGCTGGCCGGCATCGAGGGCCTGCACTGGCTGCGGTTCCTCTACACCTACCCCAACCGCATCACCACGCGCCTGCTCCAAACCATGGCGGCCAACCCGCAAATCTGCCCGTACCTCGACATTCCGCTCCAGCACGCGTCGCCGAGCGTGCTCAAGCGCATGCGCCGGGGCGGCGGGGCTCAGATTTTCCTGCGCACCCTGGAAAAAGCTCGTGCGACGGTTCCGGGCCTGGTCGTCCGAACCGGCTTTATTGTCGGTTTTCCGGGCGAAACCGACGCGGAATTCGCCGAATTGAAGCAGTTCGTGCGCGAAGCCCGCTTCGACTGGATGGGCGTTTTCTCCTACTCCGACGAACAAGGCGCTCGGGCCTTCGAGTTCGGCGCGAAAGTCCCGCGCCGCACCACCGAGGCCCGCCGCCGCTCGCTGATGAAGCTGCAGCAGGGCATTTCCCGCGCCGGCAAACAAGCCTGGGTGGGGCGCACTCTGGACGTTCTGGTCGAAGGCCCCAGCGAGGAAACGCCGCTGCTGTGGGAAGGCCGCTCCGCCCTGCACGCGCCGGAGATCGACGGCAAGCTGTACATCAACGACTTCGGGCCACACCAGATGCTCGCGCCGGGCTCGTTCCGCATCTGCCAAATCACCGAGGCGCACGATTACGACCTCGTCGGGCGGGTGCTCTGATGTCCGCGAAAAAGCCAAAGGCCCTGCGCTGCCCCACCTGCGGCACCCTGGTGACCGCGAAAGACCCGGAGTTTCCGTTCTGCTCAGACCGCTGCCGCGTGATCGATCTGGGCAAGTGGGCCTCGGGCGCGTACCGCATCTCCTCGCCCGCACACGACCCGGAGCTGCTGGACGAGCTGGAAGGCCTGCAAAAGCGCGAAACCGGTGAGAATGACTGACCCCACCGCGCCGCGACCGCCGCGAACACCCTGGGCCTGGACCGTCGCGACTTTCATGGGCACGGGATTTCTGCGGCCCGGCCCGGGCACCTGGGGGTCAGTCGCGGCCGTTCTGCTGTGGCTCTTGTTTGTCTGGGTTGCCGCGCCCACGCCTCCGGCGCTTCGGGCGGTTACACTCCTGGTTGCGCTGATCGCGATCGTTGCCGGCATCCCCGCGGCGTCACTGGTGGAGAGTGAGTCCGAGCGCGCCGACCCCGGGCACGTGGTCATCGACGAGGTCGCCGGCCAGTGGATCGCCCTGCTGTCGTTTTGCGGTTACGGTCGAGCCAACTGGCCTCACGCCCTGGTCGCCCTCGCCCTGTTCCGCTTCTTCGACATCGTGAAGCCCCCGCCCGTGCGCCAGCTGGAACGGCTGCACGGCGGCATCGGGATCGTGATGGACGACGCAGCGGCGGGGGTGTATGCGTTGTTAGTCGGCGCGATCCTCAGCCACTGGTGGTAGCGCGTCCGCGCCGTTCGCTACAGTAGAAGAAGCATGACGCCCGAAAACACCGCTACCGCCACCCCGCGCCTCACCCGGGTGCACCCAATTGCCGCCCTGCCGGGCGGAGAACTCCACGTCCACGGCGCGGGCCTCAGCCCGGTTGTGGGACGCCTGCCGGTCGCCATGCTCGGCGAGCTGGCCGCCCACGTCCTGGTCAGCCGCGAGGAGCGCCTGGTTTTGCGCGTTCCCGATGAAGGCGAGCCCGGCCTGCTTCGCATTTTGCGCAACGGCGAGGAAAGCAACAGCGTCCCGGTCGATATAGCCGAGCTGCTGGCCACCGGCATCCACCAGGTCGCCAACCCCGCCGTCGACGCGCTCGGCAACATTTACGCCACGTTTTCCGGCCCCCGCGGGCAGGAAACCCCTGTTTCCGTGTTTCGTATCACGCCCTCGGGCGAAACCGCCCCGTTTGTAACCGGCATCACCAACGCGACCGGGCTCGCGGTCGGCCCGGACGGCTACCTGTACGTTTCTTCGCGCAACGATGGGACCATCCACCGCGTTTCGCCCGACGGCGCGGTTTCGAATTTCTCCGAGGGCATGGGCATCGCGACCGGCATCTGCTTCGACGGAAACGGCAATCTCTACGTCGGCGACCGCAGCGGGACCATCTTCAAAATCGCGCCCGACCGACAGATTTTCGTCTATGCCACGCTGGAGCCCTCGATCGCCGCCTACCATCTCGCGTTCGGCGCGGACGAGCGGCTGTATGTCGCCGCCCCCACAACCTCGAGCTACGACGCGGTGTATGCGATTACCGAGGACGGCACCGCCGCGGTGCACTACCGGGGCCTGGGCCGCCCGCAGGGCATCGCGCTCGACATCGCTGGAAACGTGTACGTAGCTGCGTCCCTGGCCGGACGCCGCGGCATCGTACAGATCTCGCCGGATGGAACTGCCGATCTGGTGGCGGCCGGCAGCGGCATCACCGGGCTTGCCTTCCTGCCCGGCGGGGACGCGGTGGTGGCTGTAGGAGGCGCGCTGTTTACGCTGCCCCTGGGTGTGGAAGGATTGCGATTGTTTTAGGAAATCGGTGGTTGACGATGGTATGCGCGCGAGAGCATATTGAGTGAGAATATGGGAAGTTTTCTTTGAAGACGAATTCGACGTGGAGTTTGAAGCGCTCCCGTTAACGGTGCAAAACGACTTTTATACCCAGGCGCAGTGGATTGAGCGGTTCGGCCCTGAGTTAGGTCGCCCACGAGTAGATACGCTGAAAGGTTCCGAGTTCGCCAACATGAAGGAACTGCGGTTTCGATCAACGGGCGGGGTTTGGCGTTTTGCCTTCGCTTTCGACCCGAAGCGGAGAGCTATCGTCCTCGTGGCCGGCGACAAGTCGGGAGTTGGGCAAGCCAGGTTCTATCAGCAGCTCATCAGCAAAGCTGATGCCCGCTATTTGCGTCACCTGAACAGCTTGGAAAACGCGGGTCGAGAACCGAAGGGAAGGACCGATGAAAAGCCTTAAGGAAAAGCTGGACGCGTTACCCCCCGAACGGCGTAAGAAAATCGACGAGCGCGCCGCCCAGCTCATCGCTGAGGAGATGACCATGCGCGAGCTGCGCAAGGCGCGTAAATTGACCCAGGTCGAGATGGCCAAGGCTTTAGGCATCAAACAGGAGCAGATTTCCCGGCTGGAACAGCGCACCGACCTTCACATCTCCACGCTCAGGCGCTCGGTTGAGGCCATGGGCGGGCGTTTGTCCTTGATTGCCGAGTTTCCCGATGGCGCGCCGGTCGTGGTCTCAGGGTTCGGCGCACTGGAGCCATAAAACAAGTATGAACTGTGACATTATCGCCGTCGGCTCCGAGTTGCTGACCCCCTACCGGCAGGACACCAACTCGCTGTACCTCACCGCACAGCTGAACCGGCTGGGCGTACGCATTTCGACCAAAACCGTGGTTGGCGACCGCCGCGAGCACCTGGTCGCCGCGGTGCGCCATGCGCTCGACCGCGCCGATATCGTCGTCGTGATGGGCGGCCTGGGCCCCACCGAGGACGACCTGACCCGCGAGTCGGTGGCCGAGGCGCTGGGGCTCCGGCTCAAGCGCAACCAGGAGATCGTGGCGGCCTTGTATGCGCGATTCGCGGCGCGGCGCATCGCGATCACCGACAACAACACCAAGCAGGGCGACGTACTCGAAGGCGCCGAGCCGCTCCCAAACGCTTCCGGCACCGCGCCCGGTCAGTGGCTCGACACGGTGTACCGCGAGCACCGAAAGCTGGTCGTCCTGCTGCCCGGGCCGCCGAGCGAGCTGAAGCCGATGTGGGAGGCCGAGGCGCTGCCGCGGCTTACTGAAGCGATTCCGCGGCGGTACTTCGCGACGCGTACGCTCAAGGCGGCCATGATCGGCGAGTCGGCCTGCGACGCGCGGATCGCGCCCATTTACAAGCAGTTCGCCGACGTGGAAACCACGATTCTGGCCCATCTCGGCGACATTCAGCTGAATCTGATCTGCACAAAGCCTACGCCGGAACAGGCCGAAGCGCGCGTGGCGGCGCTCGCGAGCGCGATCGAGGAGGAGCTGGACGATGTTGTGTACTCGACCAAGGGCGAAACTCTGGAGCGCATCGTGCTGTACCAGTTGGAGCTGGCCGGGGCTACGCTGGCGGCGGCCGAAAGCTGCACGGGCGGCCTGATTTCGCAGCGTTTGACGGCCATCCCGGGGTCGTCGCGGGCGTTTTTGGGTGGGGCGGTGGTGTATTCGAACGAGTTGAAAACGCTGTTTGCCGGGGTGCCTCCGCAGGTGATTGCAACCAACGGAGCAGTGAGCCGCGATGTCGCTTCGGCGCTGGCGGCGGGAATCCGCGGGGAAACCGGCAGCACCATTGGGCTGGGAGTCACGGGCATTGCGGGCCCGGGCGGCGGCTCGGAGGAAAAGCCGGTCGGCCTAGTCTACATTGCGGTAGCGGACGATGGCGGGACGGATGTGGAGGAGCATCGGTTCACGGGCGACCGCGACCGGATTCGCCAGTATGCGGCGCAGGCCGCGCTGGACATGGTGCGCAAGCGTCTGCTGGCGCGGCGGTGACCGCTGTCCGGATTCTGGACAGCCGCTGCTTTTTGATTGACTTTCCGGATATCCGGGACGAAACTTGAGAAGTAACAAAACCGCAGACGCCCCTGAAGAGTACGTCTGCGGGCTGTTCGGGAGCTTACCCGGTCAGACTATGGAAGAGTGCAACTGCGGCTTCCATAAACCTGACGAGCGGTGTTCCCACGCGCAACCACAGTAATACCTTGGCTGCGGAGGGCGTCGGTTTCTCAAGGTTCATACCGACTCCTTTCTAAGCACCTGCTCCGGGGCTCGCCTTGCTCAAGGGCGAGCCCTTTCACTTGTGCCTGTCGGCAAGCCTACCCCGCATCAGCCCGAAAACCGGCATTACGAAAGTCAGCCGCGCGGTGCGCTACACTCGAATCGCGATGAGCGCAATTCCCTTCTTATTGATCGCCCTGGTCGCCTACCTGCTGGGCTCGATCCCGTGGGGCTACCTGCTGGTCCGCGGGTTCCGCCATCAGGACATCCGCTCGACCGGCAGCGGCAATATCGGCGCCACCAATGTGATCCGCTCCGGGGCTAAGGGGCTGGGCGCGCTCACCTTTGCGCTCGACGCAGCCAAGGGCTGGTTCGCGGTGGTCTTCGCCACGGGTGTGCTGCCGATGCTGCCCGCGCGCTGGGTTCAGCACGATGCGGCGTACACCTTTCACGTCGCGGTCGCGGCCTCGCTGGCCGGGATATGCGCGTTGATCGGGCATATTTTCCCGGTCTGGCTCGGGTTTCGCGGCGGGAAGGGCGTGGCCACCGCGTTTGGCGTTTTTCTCGCGCTGGCCTGGCCGGTTGCGCTCACCTCGCTTGCCGTGTTTATCCTGGCGACGCTGGCGTTCCGCATCGTTTCACTCGCGTCTATCCTGGCGGCCGTTGCGATTCCGGTCGCTGCCTTTGCGCTGCCGCCGCACGCGGCCCGAGGCTGGGCGCCCATGACCGCCCTGATCGCCGGGGCCGCTATCGTCATCGTGAAACACCGCGCCAACATCCGCCGCCTGCTCGCCGGGACCGAATACCGCTTCGGCAAGCGGGGGATTCCGGCCGCATGAGCCGGATTGCAGTGCTGGGCGCGGGCGCATGGGGCACGGCGCTGGCGCTCAATCTTTGCACCCGTGAGGACCACGAGGTCACGTTGTGGGCGCACACCTCGGCTCATGCCGCCGAGATCGCGCGGTACCGCGAAAACCGCCGCTACCTGCCCGGCTTCGCCCTGCCCTCCTCACTCCGCGTCACAAACGAGCTTGCTGAGGCGACCCACAAAGCCGAGGCAATCCTGCTCGTGGTTCCGTCGCAGCACATCCGCGCCACGGCGCAGGCGCTCGCTCCGTTGCTCGGTCACGACACACTGCTGGTGAGCGCGGCCAAGGGAATCGAGGACGTGACCCTTTTGCGCATGACGGAGGTGCTCACCCAAGCGCTTCCCGGCTGCTCGCTGGGCGCTCTGAGCGGCCCGTCGTTTGCCCAGGAAGTCGCTGCGGGCGCGCCGGCCGCGGTCACCATTGCCTTTGCAAACGCCGCGGAAGCGGAGCGCGCCCAGGGGCTGCTTTCCACCGATTCGCTGCGCCTGTATCGAAACACGGACGTCCCCGGCGTGGAACTCGGCGGCGCGCTCAAAAACGTAATGGCGATCGCGGCGGGCGCGGTTGCGGGCCTTGATCTGGGCCACAACAGCGTGGCTGCGCTGATCACCCGCGGCATTGCCGAGATGACCCGCCTCGCGCTGGCCTGCGGCGGCCGCCGCGAAACCCTGGCCGGCCTCGCCGGTGCAGGCGACCTGATCCTAACCTGCACCGGAGGGCTCTCGCGCAACCGGCTGGTGGGCCTGGAGCTGGGGCGGGGCAAGGGGCTCGCCGACATCACCGCCGGGCTCAACGGCAAGGTTGCCGAGGGCATCCGCACCACCGATGCCGCGCTCGCGCTCGCTGCGAGCCATGGCGTGACGATGCCGATCGCCGAGCAGGTCCATGCTCTGATCCACGGCCGGCGCTCCGCCGCCGATGCCATGCGCGCGCTGATGAGCCGCCCCGGACGCGACGAGTAGCTTAGGCGACCGTCTCCCGTGTAAGCTCTCCCGTTCCGGGACGGGGCCGGGGAAGCAGCCGCGCCCGTTCTACACTGAACGCATGATCCAAACGCTGTTCGGCTCACTCGACCAACCGGAAAAACGCTCCGTCTTCGACCGGATGCGCGATGCGGTCTCCCGCACCCGCGAGTCGTTGTCGGACAAGATCGAAGGCGTCGTCGCGCTCACCCGCGAGGTCGACCAAGAGGCCCTGGACGAACTCGAAGCGGTTTTGCTCTCCTCCGACCTAGGCATGAGCACCACTACCGTGGTTCTTGACGCCCTGCGCGACCGCGCCCGGCGCGAAGGCATCGCCAACGGAGCCGAGCTTTACCGGCTGCTCAAGGCCGAGCTGCTGGCGATCCTGGAAAAGGAAGACACGCTGCCCAAGCGCGTGATTCAGCCGCCGGAAGTCGTCTTCCTGGTCGGCGTGAACGGCACGGGCAAGACCACCACCAGCGGCAAGCTCGCGGCTTGGTATCGCAAACAGGGCAAAACCGTGCTGCTGTGCGCGGCCGATACCTTCCGCGCGGCGGCAATCGAGCAGCTGGAAGTATGGGGCGAGCGCGCCGGCGTTGACATTATCAAAACCCGCCAGGGCGGCGACCCGTCCGCGGCGCTCTATGACGCCCTCCAGGCCGCCAACGCGCGCCGAACCGATCTGCTGCTGGTCGACACCGCCGGGCGCCTGCACACCAAGACCGGCCTGATGGCGGAGCTTGAGAAAATGCGGCGCACCTCGCAGCGCATCATCTGGGACGCGCCGCATGAGGTCCTGCTGGTGCTGGACGCGACCACCGGCCAAAACGGCCTGCAGCAGGCGCGGCTTTTTACCGAGTCGGCCGGGGTCACGGGCATCGTGCTCACCAAGCTTGACGGCACGGCAAAAGGCGGCATTGTGATTTCCATTGCGCACGAGCTCCAGCTTCCGGTACGGTTTGTGGGCGTGGGCGAGAAGCTGGACGACCTGCTCGCGTTCAACAGCGAAGCATTTGTGGACTCCCTTTTAGGATCGGAAGCAGATGCCGGAGTGGCCGCGGTCCGATAACACGCTCGACGCCGACGCAGACGCTCGCTGGATGCGGCAGGCGCTCGCGTTCGCGCAGAACTCGATCGGGCTGGCCTCGCCCAACCCGCGGGTGGGCTGCGTGGTGGTCAAGAACGGCATGGCCGTGGGCCGCGGCGCGCATCGGTATGAAGAAAAAGACCACGCCGAGGTGGTGGCCCTTCGCGAGGCCGGGGAGCACGCCCGCGGCGCCGCCGCCTACGTCACACTGGAGCCGTGCGCCCACACCGGCCGCACCGGACCTTGCGCCCTGGCGCTGCGGCAGGCCGGCGTGGCGCGCGTGGTGGTGGCCACGGGCGACCCCAACCCACTGGTCAATGGCCAGGGTATCGGGGTTCTGCGCGAAGCCGGCATCGCCGTCACCGTGGGCGTTCTGCCCGAACCGGCCCGCGCGCTCAACGACGGCTTTGCCCGCTGGATTCGCCGGCGGATTCCCTTCGTCTCGCTCAAGGCCGGGATCTCGCTCGACGGCCGGATCGCCCCGTCGCGCTCGCAAAAGGCCGCGGGCACGGTCGCCTACCTCACCGGCGCGCGCTCGCTCGTGGCCGTGCAGAAAATGCGCCACGCCTCCGACGCGATCCTTACCGGCATCGGCACCGTTCTTGAAGATAATCCACTGTTGACCGACCGCAGCGGCCAGCCCCGGCGCAGGCCGCTGCTGCGCGTCGTGCTCGATTCGCAGCTGCGACTGCCGCTTGAGAGTCGCCTGGTCGAGACCGCGCAAAACGACGTGCTGCTGCTTACTGCCCATCGCGAAAACGACAGCGCCCACCGCGAACGCCGCCTTGCACTCGAAGCCCGCGGGATGCAGGTGTGCTTCGTCAACTCAGTCGCGGAGGGCGCGCTGGACCTGCGCGCGGCCCTGCGCCTGCTGGGCGAGCAGTATCAGGTCCTGAATCTGCTGTGCGAAGGCGGCTCGCGGTTGAGCCGGACCCTGATCGAGCCGGAGGAGAACGGCGGGGGACCCATTGCCGACAAGCTCTGCTTTTTCTACGCGCCCATGGTTCTGGGGGAAGCCGGCCTTCCGCTGGTCGCCGGCGACGCTCCGATCCAGCTGGAGTTTCTGCGCTCCGCCACCGCCGACTCCGGCTCGGATTTCCGGTTTGAAGCCTATCTCCGCGACCCTTGGCGTGATCGCTGAATCCCATACGGCATGTTCACAGGATTGGTAACGTCGGTCGGCTTGGTGGAATCGCTTACAGGGGAGGGTGGGACGCACCGGCTCGCGATCCGGACGCCCGAGCTTGCCGGGAGGCTTCGCGTGGGCGACAGCATCGCGGTCAGCGGCGTATGCCTTACCGCGCTCGCGCCGGACGCCGAGCGCTTTCACGCCGAGCTCGCGGCCGAAACCGTGGCCCGCACCTCGCTGGCCGCGCTCGCTCCCGGCGCGCGGGTCAACCTGGAACTGCCCACCCCGGCCGGCTCCCCGCTAGGCGGCCACATCGTCCAGGGCCACGTAGACGCGACCGGCGAGCTGCTCGCGCTCGATCGCATCGCGGCCGGGGACCGGAGCGACTGGCTGCTGCGCATCGCGGTCCCGCCCGCGGTGGGGCGCTTCGTGGTCGAGAAGGGCTCGATCACCATTGAGGGCATCAGCCTGACGGTGGCCAGCTGGTTCCCCGAGCGAGACGCGAACGATGACACCCTCACCGGAGCGGGCGAGCTCCACGTCGCCGTCATCCCCCACACCTACCAGGCCACCAACCTGCGCTCCCTTGCTCCCGGCGCGCGCGTAAACCTGGAAGCGGACGTGCTGATGAAGCTGGCGGTTCAGAACGGCCTTCAGCCCGGCCCCGGCGCCAGGCAAACACCCGCGTGGACCGCGCTCGCCGCCCGGGACACAGCCGGCGATAAGCCTTTTGAACTCACGGTCGAATACCTGGTCGCGAACGGCTACTGAGAGCGTTTCATTCCGCCTGCTGCCGTTTCAAAAAGTCGCCGAATAAAGGTACCGTGAAAGAGTTATCTCCGTGGGCAGGGCTATAGATCATTCCCTTTTTTATAAGGGAGCTGCGTAAAGGACCGATGGAGGTCGCTTTTATCCCGAGTTTCTCGGCGATGTCACCGGAACGCTGCACCGCTCCGCCCACCCGCACCATCGCGAACAGGAACTCTTTTTCTCGCTTGGAGAGTCGATCGAAGCGAACCCGAAAGAAGCTTTGGTCCAGCTGCCGGATCGCCCGACTGGTCGCGGCTTGCACATCCGCAGCTTGAATCGGTGAGGCGGCCGCGGCGTTCCAAACCTCGTAACCCCACTGCTGAAGGAAGTAGGGGTAGCGTTCGGTTGTTTGCAGGATCGCGTCCAGCGCCGCCGTTTCAATCGCGACACTCTGCGCGTGTAGCGGCGCGGCGATCGCCTGTCTGGCTGCCCCATCTTCTAAAAAGCCGATGTTGGGAAATGCAAAGAGCCGCTCAGAATAAGACTTTGACCGCCCTGCGAGACCGAGCACGAGTGGTAGACCTGCCCCATACATCGTCAGCGGCAAACCCCGCTGGGAAATTTGGTGCAGGCCCAGAATAAGCGCGCTCAATTCCAATTCGGAAAGGTACTGCAATTCATCGATAAAAAGCACGATCGGCTTGGACCGGGATGCAGCCGCTTCGGCGATGGCCAACAGCAACTCCCCGAGATCGTGCTCCAAATCGCCGCTGTCGGCAACGCCGCGCTCGGCCTCCAGGCCCAACTCCGTGCTGGGGACATCGAACCCTAAGTTCACCTTGGCGCTGAAGCTTTTGAAAACTCGAAGCGCTCGCCTCGTTTTCTCTGTAAAGCTCTGCGCATTCAACTCCAACAGCAAACTCCGAAAATGCGGTGCCAGGAGAGCGGGCAGCGGTTTATCTTCGCGCGCCTCAATCGCGACTGTTAAAAAGCCCTTCTCGTTTGCGAGTCCGCGTGCACGGTTGAGAAGAACCGTTTTGCCGACGCCGCGGAGGCCCACAAAGATCGAGCTTCGTTCGAATACACCTTTTTGGAGGCGCGCGAGCGCGACCCGTACGTCGGCGAGAAGCTCGGATCGTCCCGCCAGCTCAGGCGGCTGATTGCCCGCGCCGGGCGAAAACGGGTTTGCTTCAGGATTCATTAATTGGGAGTCTACTTAAAAATTGGCTCTGAATCCAATTGCTCGGTAAATTCTCTATCTTTCACGCAAAGAGGCGACAGCTTACCGCGGCGTGATGATTCCCCCTACCGGCATGCGCGCGGGCAGTTTCTCCTCCGCTTCCGGCCGTTCCAAACCCATCTGCTTCGCGGTCAGGTCGGTGTACTTCAGGCCCGCGCCGGTATTGAACAGGACAACACGGTCGGTTTCGCTCAAGAAACCAGACGCGAGCAGTTGGTCGTAAGCGGCGGTGGCGGCGGCGCCCTCGGGCGAGAGCAGCAGCCCCTCGTGCCGGGCCCAGTCGAGCAGCGAACGCAGGATTTCCTCATCCGGCAGGTCCATGACTAGGCCGCCCGAGGCTTGCGCGATTTCCAGAACGATGTAGTCGCCGTAAGGCTTGGGCACGCGGAGCCCGCTGGCAAAGGTGGCCGCGCCGTCCCACATCTTTGAAGCGGGCTCGTGTTGCTGAAAAGCCCGCGAAACGGGCGCGCAGCCGGAGCTTTGCACCGCGATCATCTTGGGGCGGCGGCCCGAAACCCACCCCAGCTGCTCCATCTCCTCAAACGCTTTCCACATCCCGATCAAGCCCACGCCACCGCCGGTCGGGTAGAACACCGCGTCCGGATACTCCCAGCCGCACTGCTCCACCAGCTCGTAACCCATGGTTTTCTTGCCTTCCACGCGATAGGGCTCCTTCACGGTGGTCATGTCGAACCACCCCTCGGCCCCCTTGCGCTCGCTCACGATCCGCGCGCAATCGGAGATCAATCCGTCGACCAGTGTGGTGTGCGCGCCATAGGCCACGCACTCCAGGTAGTTGGCAAAGGGAACGTCGCGGGGCATGAAGATGTGCGCCTCGATGCCTGCGGCGGCCGCGTAGGCCGCGAGCGCGCCGGCGGCGTTGCCGGCTGAGGGCACGGCCAGCTTGCGCAGGCCGTAGTGCCGGGCCATGGTCACGGCCATCGACATGCCTCGCGCTTTGAACGTGCCGGTAGGGTTGGTCGCTTCTTCCTTGATCCAGACGTTCTGGAAACGCCGGCTCTGGAGCATGGGCGTCCAACCCTCGCCCAGGGTGACCGGGTCGGCGGCGGGCAGTACGTCTCGGTAGCGCCACATGCTCTGGTCCAGCTGCCGGTCGTAGCCGGAGGAAGCAAAGCCGGGCTTGTGCGCCGTTGCCCGCAGCGCGTCCATGTCGTAGCGGACGTAAAGCACGCCCGCGCAGTGCGGGCATACGGTTTGGGGCGTTTCGGCAGAGGTGTGGCGCTGGCATTTCGAGCACTGGAGCGAAGCGATCTGCGGCATACGTCCAGACTACCCGCGACGCTCGTTCCCGACCAATGGAAGGGCGCGAAGCCAAACGCCAGCATCCACACAGAAGGTGCCGGCTGCGCAAACGGTTTTGTTTTTTGAACCGGACGTTACCAAAGGTACTACGTACCATTCCAGCTCCCCCTGAACTAATGGTCGACTCTGGCCGATAGACTGGTAACTATGACTTCCAAGCCCGAGAGCACGCCCCCGGTCGCCCTCGTTGCCTTCGACATCGATGGCACGCTGATGCCCTCGGTCGGCACCTGCATGAGCGAGCGCACCATGCGCACGTTGCGCGAAGCCGTTGCCGCGGGGATTGAAGTCGTGATCGCGACCGGACGCCGCGCCGCTTACGCGCTGCCCCTGCTCGAGCCGATTGGCCTGCCGGCTGAAACCGTGCTTATCGCGTCCAACGGCGCCACCACCCGCGATTTTGCCGGAAACACGATGGACCGCTTTTTTCTGTCGCTCGAAACCAGCCGCAAACTGTGCGCGGAGTTGCGCCCTTTTGGCGGCACCATGGTTTTCACGTTTGAAAAGGAAGGCCCCGGCGAGCTGGTGCTTGAATCGCTCGACCGACTCCATGACCGGATCGCCCTGTGGGTCGATGCCAACCTGCCCTACATCGAGCAGGTGGACCCCCTGGAGCGCGTATTCGACCGCGGCGAGCCGGCGATCCAGGGCATGATCTGCGGCACCGTCGACCAGATGGACTTGGCCGAGCGGCACCTGCGCACTACGCCTTTCGCCTCGGAAATCGAAATGCACCGGACTGAGTATGCGGAGCGCGACCTGAGCATCCTGGACGTTCTTCCGCTCGGCTGCAACAAAGGAGTCGCCTTGGCCCGCCTGGCCAAGCGTCGCGGCATTTCGCGCGAAGCGGTGATGGCAGTCGGCGACAACTGGAACGACCTGGAGATGCTTCGCTGGGCGGGGCAGCCCGTGCTGATGCGCAACGCCGGCGCTGCCTTGCGCGAAGAAGCCCGGCACTCCGGCTGGCGCATTACCCCGGCAACCAACGACGAAGACGGCGCCGTGCTCCTGCTGGAAACCGCCCTTGACGCCCGCGCGGCCCTGGTTTTGGAGCGCTGAACGATGGCCCTTTTTCGCCATCGACGTCTCACCGCGACGGAGCATTCGCTGGAACAAAGCGCTGTGTTCGCGCTCGATTGCGGTCCTCGCCGAGACGGTAAGCGTCACGGAGCCCGTGGTACTCTGAGCTCGATGCTGCGGCCTGGACCCATTTGTCGGCTCGCGCCCGTGTTCGTGCTTCTGACAGTGAGCGTCAACGCGCGAGCCGCCGAGCACATCACTCTCAGCACCGGCTTCGACCTGGTATGCGCTCACCGGGTTGCCGAGGGCGCAAAAACTCGCCTGTATTTCGACTCAGGCTCAACCAACTACCTCGAAGTGGATACCGCCTCTATCGCCGCGGACGAGCTGTTGCCCGACCCGCCCGCAGTTCCGCCGCCGAATAAGCCGGTCGGCCCTGAGGTGCTCACCCCTTCCGAACTCCACGAAATGCTCCTGGGCGTCGGGGCGGCCCACGACCTCGACGTGGACCTGCTTGCTTCCGTGGTCCACGCCGAGAGCGGCGCCCGTGTGCACGCCCGCAGCCGCGCCGGCGCCCAGGGCCTGATGCAACTGATGCCCGGCACCGCCGCCGAGCTCGGCGTACACGACCCGTTTGCTCCGAAAGAAAATGTGAGCGGCGGAGCGGCCTACCTCGACGCTCTTCTGCGCCGGTATCATAACAACGTCGCTTGGGCGCTGGCTGCTTATAATGCAGGCCCAGGGGCGGTCGACCGCTGGCACGGCATCCCGCCCTACCGCGAAACCCGCCTGTACGTCGCACGTATTATCCACGAGTTCAATCGCCGCTATGCCGCGCGAGAGACCGCGGCTTCTCTCGCCTTGGCGGCGAAATGAGCGCACGCCGAGACCGCAGCAGGATGGAGAAACAAACCGTGAAGAATCGCTGGATCTTGTACGCGCTCTCGACGGCGGCCATTCTGGCGCTCGCTGCTTACGGGAGCCGGCGGGCGCATTTCCGATGGGACGTCCTGGGCGACCAGATGCGCCATGTGAGCTGGCCGTTGATCGTTCTCGGCATTGGGCTCATTTACGCCGCGTACGTGATTCGCGCGATGCGCTGGTCCGTGTTTATCCGCGAGCAGAAGCGGGTTGCTCCCCTTTCGCTCGTCGGCACGCAAGCGGTCGGCTTTACCGCGGTCTCGCTGCTCGGCCGCATCGCCGACCCGGTGCGCCCCTACCTCGTCGCCCGCAAAACCGGGCTTTCCGTCAGCTCGCAAATCGCCGTATATGCAGTCGAACGCATGTTCGACCTCGCTTCCATGTCGCTGATTTTTTCCTTCGGGCTGCTGCTCGCGCCGGACCGCGCGAGCCTTCCGCACCCTGAAATCGTCCGGGGAGTCGCCAGGGCTTCTCTTCTGGTCACCGCCGTGCTGATCGCCTTCGCGATCGTGGCGCGCGTGGGCGGCGATCGGGTGGCCGCACGGATAGAAGGAAAATACGGGCAAACCTCGCCCGGGTTCGCGCGCTCGGCGGCGGAAAAGATCAGGGCTTTTCGAGCCGGACTGGGGTCTATCGCCAGAGTGGGCGACCTGCTCGCCGCCGCCGCGCTTTCACTGCTGATGTGGGGCATGATTGCCTGCGCCTACCTGAGCACGGTTCGCGCATTTGTAGGCTCTCCTCCACTGGCCGGTATGACTTTCGGTCGCTGCGTGGTGCTGATGGCCGCAAGCATGGTGAGCTCGGTCGTGCCGATTCCCGTGCTGAGCTGGTTTGTGCAGATTGCCGCGATTGCCAAAACCATGCAGGGCTTTTTCAACGTAGCGCCGGAGCCTGCGCTGGGCGCAGGTGCCATGCTGCTCCTCGTAACCTTTATGAGCATCATTCCCGTGGGTCTGGTCTGGTCACGCTTTGAACGCGTTTCCCTGCACAAATTGGCCCAGGAAAGTGAACACGCGAGTGGCGAAAGCGGCGAGCGTCGCGACGATCGTGAGCCGGAGTTCGTACCCGAAGCTTGATGGCAAACAACAACGGCGACCCCGAAAAGGCCGCCGTTGTAGTGAAAGATTCGCGAGTCCGGAACAAGCGTCCTCAGGTGAGCTGGGGGCCGTGCGGCTCGAATCCCTGTAAGCGCTCCTTAGGTCCAACGCCTCGCGAACTAAGGGATGAGATGGAGCGCCGTCAGCCTGCGTTGCCCCGGGCGCATCTCACCCGCTGTATGCAAAAGTCCATCTACGATTCCCTGACGAAAGCACTGCTTGCCGGGCTTGCCGGCGGCCTGGCCGGTTCCCTGGCGAAACTTGTGGGCGAAAAAATATTTCCGCCTCGCACGGAGGGGCAAACCCCGCCGCCGCGCGTAGTAGTTGACCGAGCGCAGGCCGCCGCGGGCGCGAGCATGCCCCCAGTCGCCAAAAAGTCCGCCACGCAGGGCATTCACTGGGTGTTCGGCACCGTTGCCGGCGGGGTTTACGGCATCGCGGCCGAATATCAGCCCAAGGTCACGGCTTGGCATGGGGCGGCTTTCGGCCTCACCGTCAACCGCATCATGCACAAGGGCATGATGCCGCAAACCGGCTTGGTCGAACCGGTGGAGGAACAGCCGTTGCAGGAGAAAATGAGCGAGTGGGTGACCCATGTCGCCTATGGGTTTGTCGCGGAAAGCGTTCGCCGCGGGGTTCGCAAGCGCTTGTAGCAGCCGGCGCCGGGCGGCGTGGCGATTGCTGTCCCGACTGGAATGCACTGCGATAGAATCGCCACAATCGTCTATGAAATGCCCCTTCTGCGGCTTCGCTCAGGACCGTGTCGTCGACTCGCGGGAGATTGACAACTCTGCCGCGGTGCGTCGCCGCCGTGAGTGCGACCGCTGCAGCCGCCGCTTTACCACCTACGAGCGCCTCGACGAGATCCCTTCCATGGTCGTCAAAAAGGACGGCCGCCGCGAGCGATTCGATCGCCAGAAGATGTTGACCGGCCTCCGGCACGCCGCGGAAAAGCGCCCTGTGGCCATACGCGATCTTGAGTCCCTGGTCGATGCCGCGGAAGCTTTCCTGACCGACGCCCCGGACCGCGAACGCTCTACGGCCGAGTTGGGCGAGCTTATGATGGACGGCCTGAAAAGACTCGACACCGTCGCTTACATCCGCTTCGCCAGTGTGTACCGCGAGTTCAAGGACGTCGCCGAGTTTCGAGAGGAACTTGAACGCATCGGGCGCGTCCACCATAAACTTCCCGATGAGGTCCTCAAACCACAAGCATGAGCCAGCATACGATTACTCTGATTCCCGGCGACGGCATCGGCCCCGAGGTCACCGACGCCACCGTCCGCATCCTCGAAGCCGCGGGCGCCAAGACCGGCGCGAGCTTTACCTGGGAGCGGTTCGACGCCGGCGCGGACGCATTTGCAAACACCGGCGAGTACATCCCTCAGGCACTCTACGAATCGGTGCGCCGGACGCGCGTCGCGCTGAAGGGCCCCGTGACTACCCCTATCGGCGAAGGCTTTCGGTCCATCAACGTGACACTCCGCAAGCAGTTCGATTTGTATGCCAACCTGCGCCCAATCAAGCCGCTGCCCGGGATCGAGACCAAGTACCCCGGCGTCGACCTGGTGATTGTCCGCGAAAACACTGAAGGCCTGTATGTCGGAATCGAAGCCGAAATCGTGCCCGGCGTGACAACCGCGCTCAAGGTCATTACCGAAAAAGGCTCGACCCGCATCGCCCGCTTCGCGTTTGAGTACGCCGCCAGGCACAAGCGCAAGCGCGTCCACGCCATTCATAAAGCCAACATCATGAAGATCACCGACGGCCTGTTTCTGCGTTGCGCGCGATCGGTCGCCGAGGGCCACCCCGAAATCCCGTACGCCGAGCACATCGTCGACAACACCTGCATGCAGCTGGTCACCAATCCCTACCAGTACGACCTGATGGTGATGGAAAACCTATACGGCGATATTCTGAGCGATCTGTGCTCAGGTTTTGTCGGCGGCCTCGGCTTGGTTCCGGGCGCGAACCTGGGCGAAAACGCCGCGATTTTTGAGGCGGTTCACGGCTCGGCCCCGGACATCGCCGGCCAAGACAAGGCCAATCCCACGGCCCTGCTCCAGTCCGCCGTGTTGATGCTCCGCCACATCGACGAGGACTCGACCGCGGACCGGATTCAAGCGTCGCTGGAGCGCGTGTACAGCGAAAAGAAAACTCTCACCCGCGACGTAGGCGGCCAGGCGGGCACCCGGGCTTTTGCCGATGCTGTGATCGCGGCGCTGGGCTGAGGTCCCCTGCCGCGCGAGTAAGATTGGCTTGAGAGGTGTCCATGGTCGGGGCGTTTCCGAAAAGACGAGCAGTTATGCCGGCACTTGCAGCGTGTCTGCTCGCCTTTGCCGCTTGCAAATCCGGCTCGCTCGGCCCTTCCAAGCAGTACTCGCAGATCGATTACGCCCACGGCGGGACCGTCTCCGGAGTCGTGCACTTCACCGGAGCTCCGCCCAAGCCGGTCGCGATCGACATGGCCCAAGACCCGGTTTGCGCCATGGCCGGCGACGCGATGACGAATACCTACGTGGTGAACCAGGGCGGCCTGGGCAACGTGCTTGTGTACGTCACGAGCGGTCTCCGCAACCGGGCCTATCCCATTCCGCGCAATCCCGTCATTATCGACCAAAAAGGCTGCCGATTCCACCCCCACGTGGCCGCCGCCATGGTCGGCCAGGAGGTCGAGTTCACCAACTCCGACCCCACCCAGCACAACGTCCACATGGACCCGCACGCCCCGGGCAATGCCGCCTTCGATCTGACCCAGCGCGCCGGCGCGAATCCTATCGCCCGCTACTTCGAATCGCCGGAAACCATGATCGCGATCCGCTGCAACAACCATCCCTGGATGCACTCGTACCTCAACATCGTCGGGAACCCGTTTTACGCCGTAACCGATGCCGACGGCCGCTTCAGCATCAAGGGCCTGCCGCCCGGGACTTATACCTTGACCGCGGTGCACGAGAAGGCCGGTACGCGCACGGCTACGGTGACGGTTGGGGCAAACGGGACCGCGCCGGCCTCGTTCAGCTTTTAGCGCACGGTCTACACTGGTCGTGGATTGGGAGAGACGCCATGGCAGCCACAGCGATTCAGATGTCGGAAGAGGAGTACCTCAGGACCAGCTTTGAGCCGGATGCTGAGTATGTCGACGGCGTGATCGAGGAGCGACCGATGGGCGAGGACCAGCATTCCGCATGGCAGGCAGCGATCGTGGCCTATTTTGCGCCGCGGGCTAAGGAGTGGAACATCCGGGTGCGCCCCGAGCTGCGCTCCAAAACAGGCGAGCGCCGCTACCGCGTTCCGGACGTTGCCTTGATCGATGCCGGCTTGCCGTATGCGCCGGTCGCGACCGCGCCGCCGCTCGTCATCTTCGAGATACTCAGCCCCGAGGACCGGATTGCCCGGCTGCTGGTCCGCCTTGCCGACTTTGAAACCATGGGCGTGCTTGGAATCTATGTCGTCGACCCGGACGACGGCTCCCTGCTTCGGTATAAGTCCGGCAAGCTAGCGGCAGGCGACACGGTTGAGCTGCTCGGACAAGTGATTCCCAAGCAGGAGATCACCGACCTGCTCTGGTAGCGCGTCATTTCTCAGAGATCATGCAAACGCTAACCTCCACGTACTCGCTTTCGTCTATGCTGCGAGCCCAGTCATGATTGTTCGATCCATCGCCGCCTTTGCCGTTTCCGTTGCCGCCGCGCTCACCGCGCCTGCGCAAACCCGCCAAAACCCTACCGATCTTCAAATCCTCGCTCGCGTACAAACGGCGCTTCGCCACGAGCCCGCCTTTGCCGGGATGATGATCACGCCCTCGGTTTCCCACGGCGTCGTCAGCCTAAACGGGTCAGTCGACAGCCGGGCAGCCAAGGTCCTTGCCTCCGACGAGGCGGGCGCGGTCGCGGGCGTCAAAACCGTGCTCAACAATTTGGACGTCGCAGCTGCCGCCGCGCCGCCGCCGCCACCAGCCCCCAAACCGGCTGAGGCAACGGTCTCGCGCACGATCACACTGCCGCCGGAAACGGTGCTTTCCGTGCGCATGGAAGACGAACTTTCCTCGAAAACCGCCAGGGCCAACGACACGTTTCGCGGCACGATCGCGAGCAGCGTCGCGCAGGACGGCTTTACCCTGATCCCGGTCGGCACGCCGGTGACGGGCCGGGTGATCGACTCGAAAGGCGCGGGTCGGCTCACCGGGCAGGCGCAACTCTCGCTGGAGCTGGTCAGCATCGACCTGCCCGCGGCCGGCGGCGGCCCCAAACTTTCCGTTGTAACCGACCCCTGGTCCAGCAAGGAATCCGGCCGCGGCACAAATACAGCAGAGAAGACGGGAGGCGGCGCGGCTGTGGGCGCGATCATCGGAGCGCTGGCCGGGGGCGGCTCCGGCGCGGCGATCGGCGCGGCCAGCGGCGGCGCTTTGGGCGCGGGAACAAACGCCGCCACGCACGGCAAGCAGGTGGAGATCAAGCCCGAGCAGCTGCTTCAGTTCAAGACTGCGTCGCCGCTGGAGATTTCCGTGCACATACGCGACGGCCGGCAGGTGGAGCCGGCACTCGAACCGGGGCCCAGCCTGCAAACCCGTCCGGCCTTGCAGTAACGGACGCCGGCCCCGGCTGTCTCCGACACAAGCAGTGCCGCTGAATCCTCTGTATAATCATGGCGGTCCGCGAGGGACCCCTCCCGCATGTCTAACGCCACTACTCCCATGAGCTACACCGGTATCTGGCAGGCGAAGGATCCGCACGAGCGGGAATATATTGAGGAGATTTTCGCACCCTACATTTCCAGCTACGTCACCGACGGCAGGCATGAGCTGGCTTTGGACAACGCGATCCTCTTCGACGCTTTTTGCTATGCGCAGGATCAGTCCTACTACAAGAAGTTCCGGGGCAAGAACGCTTTTCTGGTTCACTTCCTCGACGAAAACTACGAGGGCGCCTACGAGCTGTATGAGAACTTCAAGGGAGTTCTCCGCTGCTACTGGTCCGACGTTTTCAATACCGAGCGCGTGCTGGCGCTGCCGTCGGGCTACTGCAACGGCATCGAGCGCAACCGCCCCGCGCTGACTCCCGCATCCGCAAGAAAATACGTCTGGTCCTTTGCAGGACAGATGAACAAATCTTCGCGCCCGGACGTCGCCTATGCGCTGGCCTCGGTGCAGCCGAACTTCCTCTTCGCGGTCGACGAGGTTCGGGGTTTTACCTTCCACAACCGCATCGGCGGCCGGCAGCGGCGCTTCCCGCGCGGTGAATACGCCGAATTTCTCTATGAGTCCAGCTTTTCGCCCTGCCCCATGGGCAACGCCAACCTCGAAAGCTTTCGCGTGTACGAGTCGCTGGAGTGCGGCGCCATCCCGATCGTCGAGAAGCGCCGCTCGCTCGACTATTTCCGCGAACTGCTGGGCGATCATCCCATGCCCGCCGTCCGCTCTTGGCGCCAGGCGCGCGGTCTGATTGTGGACCTACTCGAGCGACCGGAACAGATGGATGCGCTGCAGCGGGACTGCTACACGTGGTGGCAGGGCTACAAGCAGCAGTACACGGCGGAGATCGGCGTGTTTCTCCGCCGCCGCGCCCCGGCGCCGGCAGACGACCCCACCCCCATCCTGCTGCCGCATTACGGCAAGCGGGGCTGGCAAATTCGCGAACTGCTGCGCCACCATGACGCGCGCGCCTTTGCGCGCCGCGTGCGTACCCAGGGCGAACGGTTGCTCAAAGGCGCCGGCAGCCGCGTCGCCTTCCGCCCGGGCTCGCCCGCTTCCTAGCTCGCCGCGCTATCTTCAGCAGCTTGAACCGGTGCGTTTCGGTTTCCGTCGCTTCCCCTTTTTGACCAACTTGCTTAGTCTGGCAATGCAAGTCGTCTCTCTTGCGACTGCCGTTACACTCAAGCGAGAGGAGCCTCCACCCCAGAATGCAGCAGGTCGAAGTCGGCATCCTCGGCGCAACCGGAATGGTCGGGCAGCGCTTTATCGAGCTCCTCGCGCACCATCCCTGGTTTCGCCCCACCTGGCTCGCCGCCAGCGACCGCTCCTCGGGCAAGCTTTACGGGGACGCGGTTCGCTGGAAGCTCGCGACGCCGCTCCCGGACGAGTTTGCCCGGATCCCGCTCTCGATCGCCACTCCCGAAGGGGCGCCGAAGGTCATCTTCGCCGCCCTAGACACCGACATCGCGCTCGACCTCGAACCGCGCTTCGCCGCCGCGGGCTGTGCCGTGATCTCCAACTCCTCCGCGTTCCGCATGGACCAGGGGGTTCCCCTGGTCATTCCGGAGGTCAATCCCGGACACCTGGCCCTAGCCGATCGGCAGACATGGCCGAACGGCGGCTCGATCGTGACAAATCCGAACTGCTCCGCCATCGGCCTGGTGCTTGCGCTCAAGCCGCTCGACGACGCTTTCGGTTTAGAAAGCCTGTTTGTCGTGACCATGCAGGCGGTTTCCGGCGCGGGCTATCCCGGCGTTGCGGCTCTGGACATTTTGGGCAATGTAGTCCCATTTATTCGCAACGAGGAAGAGAAGATGGTTGCCGAAACCGCCAAGCTCTTGGGCGCGTACGCGGACGGGCATGTGCAGCCGCTGCCGTTTAAAATGACCGCTCACTGCAACCGCGTTCCGGTCGAGGACGGCCACACTGAGTCCGTCAGTGTCAAGCTGAAAACTCCAGCGACCCGCGAGCAAATCCTCGAAGCGTGGCGGTCCTTTACACCTCTTCGCGCCCTCCACCTACCCACCGCTCCGGCCCAGCCGGTTGAGTACGTTGAAGGCGAGGACCGACCCCAGCCGCGACTCGACCGCATGCGCGGCGCGGGTATGGCCGCGGTGGTGGGCCGCCTGCGGCCATGCACCTTGCTGGACTGGAAGTTCACCGTGCTCTCGCACAACACCATACGCGGCGCGGCCGGGGCGGCGCTGCTCAATGCCGAACTGCTGCATACGCAAGGCAAGCTGGTTCGGGCGGAAAGCGCCGGGCGATGAATTACACGGTGATGAAGTTCGGCGGCACCTCGGTTGAAAGCGCCGAGGCCATCGCCCGCACCTCGGCGATTGTCGCCGGCCGCCGCCGGCCGGGACTGCAGCCCATCGTGGTCGTCAGCGCCATGGCCAAGGTGACCGACCAGCTGCTGCTCGCCGCCGCGGCCGCCGCGAACGGGGAGCGTGAACCGGCGCTTGCCATGACCGGGAAACTGCTTCAACGGCACGCCGCCGCCGCCGCCGAGCTCGGAACCGACGCGGGCTGGCTGCCAAGCGAGTTTACCGCGCTCGATGAGATTCTGCGCGGCCTGGCCGCGGTCGGGGAGCTGACCCCACGCATTCAGGACATGATCGTGAGCTACGGGGAGCGGCTTTCAAGCCGCCTGATCGCCGAGGCCTTCGCCCATCGCGGCCTCGACGCGGCTCACATCGACGCGCGAACCGTCATCCTTACCGGCGCCGAGCACACCCGCGCCATCCCCGACGACGCCCGCATCGAAGAGCAGCTCCGCAAGCTGGTCCTGCCGCTAGCCGATGAGGGAAAAACGGTGGTGATGGGCGGCTTTATCGGCGCCACCGAGGCGGGCGCGACGACCACACTGGGCCGCGGCGGCTCCGACTTTACCGCGGCGCTGGTGGGCGGCGGCATCGGCGCGGACGCGATCGAGATCTGGACCGATGTGGACGGCATCATGACCACCGACCCGCGCGTCGTCCCTGCCGCCCTGCGCGTCCGGTCCATTTCGTTTGAAGAAGCCGCAGAGCTTGCTTACTTCGGCGCGAAGGTGTTGCACCCGGCGACTATTCTGCCGGCGGTGAAGAAGAACATCCCGGTTTTGGTGCTCAACTCGCGCAACCCAGCCAACGAAGGCACACGCATCCAGGCGCTCGCCCCACCCTGCCGCAATCCGGTTAAGTCCATCGCCGCGAAGAGACGGCTGACCATCGTGGACGTGGTCGCCAGCCGCATGCTCATGACCCACGGCTATCTCAAGGCTATCTTCGATATCTTCGATAAGCACCGTTGCGCGGTCGACATGGTCTCGACGAGCGAGGTAAGCGTGTCGCTCACGGTGGACTCGAACGAAGCCCTGCCCGCGATTGCCGCTGACCTGTCCAAGCTTGCGGACGTTAAATACGAGGGCCGCAAGGCGTTGGTGTGCCTGGTGGGGGAAGATATTCGCGGTCATTCCGGCGTGGCCGCGCGCTTGTTCGGAGCGATCCGCCACGTAAACGTAAGGATGATCTCGCAGGGCGCGAGCGAGATCAATATGAGCTTTATGATCGACGAGGATGACGTGGACGAGGCCATCCGGTCGCTGCACGAGGAGTTTTTCTCGGACCCGGACCCGAACATTTTCGACGTAGAAAGCCGTTGACGAAAACCCGTCCCGAAGGGACCGCCAGCCGCGCAGGCGGTTTTGTCTTTGCTTTTTCACCGGAGAACGATTTTGAATCTCTTGATCCTAGGCCGAGGCAAAACCGGCTCCGCCGTAGCCGCGATCGCCCGCGAACGCGGCCACTCCGTCACGGTGCTCGGAGCGGGCGAGAACGAAAATGCCAGCGCTCTTACCCCGGCCTTTCTCGCCCCCATCCACGTAGCAATCGACTTCACCACCCCCACGGCGGCGATCGAAAACCTCCGCGCCCTCCTCGCGGCAGGCGCAAAGGTCGTGGTCGGCACGACCGGCTGGCAGCAAGCCCTGCCCGAGGTGACCGAGCTCGCGCGGAAGCACAATGCTTCCCTGCTCCACGGGACTAACTTCTCGCTGGGCGTCCAGGCCTTTTTTCGAGCCGCCCGCGAGCTCGCGGCCTCCCTGCCCGGCTACGAGCTGCGCATCGAGGAAACGCACCACATCACGAAGAAAGACGCCCCCTCCGGCACCGCGCTCACCCTGCAACAAGTGGTCGAAGAAGCCGCGCACAGTCCGGCGCCCATTAGGTCGCACCGCGAAGGCGACGCTCCCGGCCTCCACACGCTCACTTTGCGCTCCCCCGACGAAACCATCCAGCTCACACACGAAGCCCGCTCCCGCACCCCTTTTGCTGAAGGCGCCGTCCGCGCCGCCGAGTGGTTGGAAGCGCAAGATAGACCTGGCGTACGAGTGTTCGCGGAAATGGCAGATCTGCTGCGGAAGAACAACAAGCAAAGCAAAACGGTAGAGGTTGACCGCATGCTTTTCCTCGACCTCTATCAAGCAGCTCATAACAATGCAATTGAATTAGTTCAGGAAGCAGAAATTCTCTTCGAACGTGGCCGATATTGCAGGGCGTATGCTCTAGCATTCACGTCCTTAGAGGAACTTTCTAAGTCGCAGATCGCAGCGGACGTGTACACAGGCCTTATAGACCACAAGCAATTCAGAGATATTTGTTTCGACCATCGCAAGAAAGTCGGGAAAATGGCTTGGGCCACGGAGGACGCTAAAAATTACCTTACTGCGCCTGACGGAGTGTATCTCGACGTCAAAGCGCCCAAATTTGCAAGCCGGAATGATTCCATGTATGTAAGTCTACAGCCCGGACAAACAAACTACCCTTCCCAAGTAATCGGCAGAGGAGATGCGGAAGGTATCATCCACACAGTTAATATCGCCCTTGATAGAATCTACGAAGTGACGGAGGTTTGGGGACATCAAATTGGGACCAAGGGTTTTATGAAGTGAAGCAGGAATGACCCGCCGTTTGCGGAATGTGTGCAAACTGTAAAAATAAAACCGCCTGCGCGGCTGGCGGCCACTTCGTGGCGGGTATTCGTAAGAGCGTTTAGGGCCTGTACCCCTCCGGCACCGCTCCCCGCTCGCGCTCCTTCACCTTCTTCGCCGGCACGCCCGCGTACACCCCGAACGGCTCCAGATCCCGCGTCGCGATCGACCCCAGCC
>CAXTRW010000011.1:0-30115 GCA_964246765.1 uncultured Acidobacteriaceae bacterium
GGCGCGTGCGCCGCGGTCTCGGGCGGCGGGGTGGCCATCGACGCGGGCGGCCCCGGGGTAAGCGGCTTTGCGGCAGATACTGATTTTTCGGGCGGCAGGGTTTATGCGCCGGGCGCAGCGGTTGCCACCTCGGGCGTGGCGAATGCGGCTCCCGCGGCAGTGTACGGAACGGAGCGCGAAGGGGTCGCTTCCTACACCGTTTCGGGGCTTTCGGCGGGCGCGCACACGGTACGGCTCCACTTCGCGGAGCTGTACTGGCCCGCGCCGGGGCAACGGCAGTTCAACGTTGCGATCAACGGCGCCCGGGTCCTCACGAACCTCGACATCGTCGCAACCGCCGGGGGCAGGGACAAAGCGCTGGTCGAGTCATTCCCGGTTACGGCCGACAACGGGCAGGTGGTGATCAGCTTCACCAACGGCGCTGTGGACCAACCGGAGGTCAACGGGATCGAGGTGCAGTGACCCGGCCAGGCGCGCAGGCGGGGTACTATCTTTGCTGTAAGCGTTCACACATGAGCGATTCGACCCAGAAGCCTCCGCGTCTTCCGGAGGGAAAACCGGCGCAGCGGCCCAGCCTCAAGATGCTGGCCGAGTACCTGAACCTAAGCCCTTCGACGATTTCATTCGTGCTCAACGATGCGCCGAACCGGTCCATCCCGGACGCCACGCGCGAGCGCGTAAGGGCCGCGGCGCGCCGGTTCAACTACCAGCCCAGCCTGATCGCGCGCAAGCTCCAGGGGCAGCGCATCAAGACGGTGGGCATCCTTGCTGCCGGAGCTGGGCGACGGCTACCACTCGCAGGGGCTCGCCGACGCGGGCGAGTACCTGCAGGACCATGGCTACTTTTATTTCACTGTGCACCACCGGCACCGCAAGGAGCTGCTGGAGGCATACCCGGACATCCTGGCGGCGCGCGGGGTGGAGGGCATTCTCGCGATCGACACCCATCTGCGGGCGGAAAGTTTTCTGCCAACGGTGCTGGTCGCCGGGCATGCCGGTGCGCGAAGAGCTGATTGTCCGGCTCGATCAGGACTCGCGCTCGCCGGAGATCGGGTACCCGGGCATCCAGCGCTGGCTGGCGCAGCGTACTCCGTTTACCGCGGTGGTCTGCTTCAACGATGTGTCCGCCATGGGAGTGATCGGCGCGCTGCACGATGGCGGCCTGCGGGTGCCGGAGAACGTTTCCGTGATCGGCTACGACGACATTCAGTCGGCCGCTTATCACGTCCCCAATCTCACCACGATTCGTCAGCCGCTACAGCGGATGAGCCCATCACGGCCGAAATGCTGCTTGAAAAGCTGAGCGGGAAGCAGACCCCCGCGTTGATTAAAGCGGAGCCTGAGTTGATCGCGCGCGAATCCACGAGCCGGGCCCGCGCGCTCTAAAAGCCCTGCGCGGCGAGCTGACGGTATACTCATAGGCGGCCCGTAAGGCCATCTTTCCACGAATGGCAAACGCACGGCCGGGCCGCAACACGCGCATTCTCATCTGGACCGTCGCGGTCTTCCTGGTGGCGCTCGTTTTCTACCTCGCGCACATCGCCACGCGCACCGTCTTGCGGGTGCGGACATACACGGTAGAGCGAGGGGCCATCCGCTCGAGCATCGCCACCAACGGCAAAGTGCAGCCCATCGTCAACTACGAAGCGCACGCGCCGTTTCCGGGCTTGATCCGAGCGGTCTACGTGCACGAGGGCGACACCGTGCCGGCGGGCAAGCTGCTGCTGACCATGGACGACGCCGACGCCGAGACCCGGCTGGCGCAGGCCCGCGCCTCGCTGGACGGTGCGATTGCCAACCGCAAGGCGCTCGAAGCCGGCGGCACACCCGAAGAGCGCTACACCTTCGGGGGTCAAGTGGATCAAGCGCGGGCCGAGCAGCGGGCCGCCGCGCAGTCGCTTACGACGCTGCGCAAGCTGGCCGCGCAAGGCGCTGCCTCGCCCAGCGAGGTGGCGCAGGCCGAAACCCGGTTGAGCGGCGACCGGGCCAGCCTTCAGGTGCTGGAACAGCGGCAGAACGCGCGTCGCGCGCCCGATCTCGCGCAGGCTCAGGCCGAGGTCACCGAGGCCCAAGCCGCCGTGGCGGGAGCCGCCGCCGCGATTGAAAAGAGCAATGTGCGGGCGCCGTTCGCGGGCACTGTCTACTCGCTTTCAGCCACGCCCACCGAGTACGCGCAGCAGGGCGACCGCCTGCTGCAGATGGCCGACCTGAACAGCATGCAGGTGCTGGCCTATTTCGACGAGCCCGACATCGGCAAGGTGCGCATCGGGCAGCCGGTCACGATCACCTGGGTCGCCGAACCGAACCAGACATGGCACGGCCGCATCATCCGGCTGCCGTCCACGGTGGTGACCTACACCACGCGCAACGTCGGCGAGTTGTTGTGCTCGATCGACGATCCGCACGATGGGCTGCTGCCCGATACCAACGTGGACGTGACCGTGACAACCAACAGCGTCAACGATGCCCTGTTTGTGCCGCGGGAAGCGCTGCACACCGAGCAGGGCCTGACGTATGTGTACAAAGTGGCGCATGGCTCGCTGCGACGCTCGGAGGTGCAGGTGGGCAGCCTGAACCTGACCCAGGTCCAGATACTTTCCGGGGTAAGCCCCGGTGACGCGGTCGCGTTGGGCGCGCTGGGCGGCGGTCCGCTGGTCAACGGTGCCGCGGTTCGCGAGGCACGATAACGGCGTCTGCATCCCGCGGAAAGCCCGGCTCATCTATACCGGAAAACCCCGATCGCAGGTTGGGTCCATGAGTTTCCCAAAGGCTTTTCTGATTGCGGCGGCGGCGCTGTGTTCACCACCCATGGGGGCGCAGGCCCCGCAGACACCCGCGAAAATGCTGGCCATCGGGCACGCCGACCAGGCGCTCGCGGCGGCAAGGGCCAGCTTGTCAGCGAACCCAAACGACGCTTCGGCCTTGAACCTGCAGTGCCGGGTCTGGTATGCCGAGCAGCAGACCGACCCCGCGATCGACGCTTGCCAGCGAGCCGTGGCGCTCGAGCCCAACGACGCCGGGTATCACCTGTGGCTGGGCCGCGCGCTGGGGCAAAAAGCGCAACACGCGCCCAAGCTCAAGGCGCTCGGCATAGCGAAGCGGGTGCGCGCGGAGTTCGAAGAGGCGCATCGGCTGGCGCCGCGCAACGCGGACATCGCTTCCGACCTGGCTGAGTACTACGTGCAAGCGCCGGGAATCGCGGGCGGCGGCGAAAAGAAGGCCGAAGCGCTGGCCGCGGAAGTGGAGCCGTGGGCGCCGGCGCTGGCCCACACCTTACGCGCGGAACTCGCGGAAAAAGCCAAGAAGGACGCAGACGCCGAGCGGGAGCTGACCCTGGCCGCGGGCATTCCGGGCAGCGGTCCCGATCCCTTGCTGGCGCTGGCCGCCCTGTACCGCAGGCAAAACAACCTGCCCCAGATGCTGGCCGCTGTCGACCGCGCGGTTGCCGCGGACTCGACCCATGGAGCGGCGCTGGTTTCCGCTGCCGCGCTGCTTTCGCAATCCGGGCAGCGACCGCAGCAGGCCATCGAGCTGCTGCGTTCCTATCTCGCGTCCGCCAACCGGTCGGAGGATGCGCCCGCGTTTCGCGTCCACACCCAACTGGCCGGGCTGCTGCGGGCTGCGGGCGACTCGGCCGGGGCTGAACGCGAGCTCGCCGCGGCGCGCGCGGAGGCTTCCGGGTGGAACCCGCAGCTTGCCGACTCAGGCAAGGGGAACTCCGGGGCGGCGAGCGCTTCAGAGTAAAATCGCTGGGACGCGAGCCGGCGACCGCCCTCTCGCGGCCCAAAGCGATCAGCGCCGAGGCGAGAAGGACACGCAACTTTGATTCCACGGCAACTCCCGCGCGGCGGACTTTGTGTTTTGCTCTTGATCTTGCCGGCGACGTTTGCGCGGGCGCAGCTGTCTCTTTACTCGGCGGTGGACCTGGCGCGCCGCAACAGCCCTTCCGTGCGCATCGCGCAGGCGGACGTAGCGCACGCCTCCGCGGCGCTTTCTGAGACGCGCGACGTGTACCTGCCTTCGCTCACCGCCGGCTCGTCCGCCGGGTATTCCTACGGCTTTCCGGTAGGACAGCCGACCATCGCCAGCATCCAGGCGCAGTCGCTCGTGGTTTCTTTCTCGCAGCCCGACTACATCCGCTCTGCCCGGGCCGCGCTGCACACCGCGGCCTTGAGCCTGCGCGACGCGCTCGACCAGGTGGAGCTGGACAGCGCGCTCGACTACCTGCAACTGAGCAGCATCACCCAACAGCTGAGTGCGCTGGACGAGCAAAAAACCTATGCGGAGCGGCTGGACCAGATCGAGCAAGAGCGGGTGTCGGCCGGGGTGGAAAGCCGGATCGCCGCGACCCGCGCCGAGCTCACCGCGGCGCAGTCCGACCTGAAGCGGCTGGACCTACTATCGCAGGCTGCCCTGCTGCGTAAGCGCTTGAGCGACCTGACCGGGCTGCCGACTGACGTGATCCAGCCGGAGCCGGCGACGGTTCCCGGCGCGCCGCGGATTCCGACCCACCCCTTGGGCGAACAAACCGCAGGCGTACAGGCGGGTTTCAGCAATGCCGCGAGCAAGCACTACCTGGCCCATGGCGACAACCGGCAAAACTTTCGTCCGCAGATCGGCTTCGGCTTCAACTACCAGTTGTTCGATACTTCAATCAACAACTACAACGAGTATTACCGGGTCCCTCTGCAGGCAAACAACTTCAGCGTCGGCGTCCAGGTCTCGTTTCCGCTTTTCAACGCGGTGACCGCAGCGCACGCGCGCGGAACCGCTGCCGACGCTGTTCACGCGGACACCCAGGCCGAGCAGAACCGGATGCTGGTGGACGAGCAGCAGGTGCAGCTGGCCGCGAGCCTGCCCACTCTGTCTGCGCAGGCTCGGGTAGCTGAGTTGCAGGCCAAGCTCGCGGACGAGCAGCTCGAGGCCGTTTTGGTGCAGTTAAAAAGCCAGCCCACCTCGCCCGCGACTGTGCCCCCGACGCCGGCCGATGAGATGGAATCGCGCATCAACGAGCGCGCTCGCTTCTCCGATGCGGTGGAGGCGCGCTTTACTTTGCTGAAAGCTCAACTTTCGCTCTTGCGGGTGACCGGCGGGCTGGGTGACTGGATCGATCGCGGGGCGCGCTAGGCTTGCGTAATGTATCCGTTTCTGACGCGCAAGTGCGTGGCGAACATAGGGAACCATTCTGGTACCGCTTGGAAAACAATGGGGTTACGCATCCCAGAATGGTAAACTTACCCTCATATTCTTATGCCATTGAAAACACTGTTCCTGAATCCGCCCTCCTTTGAGAACTTCGATGGCGGCGCCAGCTCCCGCTGGCCCGCCACCCGCGAAATCGAGAGCTACTGGTATCCGGTGTGGCTGGCATACCCGGCGGGCTTGCTCGAGGGCTCGCGTCTGCTCGACGCGCCGCCGCACCACGTTTCCGCTGAGGAAACTATTGAGATCGCCAAGGCGTACGAGTTCCTGGTGCTGTTTACCTCGACGCCGGGCTGGACGGGCGACCAGAAGCTGGCAGAGGCGATCAAGCGTGCCAATCCGTCGATCAAAGTCGCTTTTGTCGGTCCGCCTGTTACCACCGATCCTGAGCGCGCGCTATTCGAGTGCCCCACGATCGACTTTGTGTGCCGGCGCGAGTTTGACTTTTCCGTAGTGGAGTTCGCTCAAGGCAGACCGCTCGAGGAAGTCCTCGGCATCTCGTATCGCGGCGCGGACGACCAAGTGACCCACAACCCGGACCGCCCGCAGGTCGAGAAGCTCGACAAGCCGGATATGCCGTGGGTGACGGACATCTACAAGCGCGACCTGGATGTGACGCGTTACAACGTCCCCTTCCTGTTGAACCCGTACATTGCGCTCTACTCGACGCGCGGCTGCCCGGCGCAATGCACCTTCTGCCTTTGGCCGCAGACGCTGTCCGGTCACGCCTGGCGCAAGCGCTCGACCGACGACGTGGCGGCAGAGATGGCGCATGCGAAGCAGCTCTTTCCGGAAGTGAAAGAGTTCTTTTTCGACGACGACACATTCAATATCCAGAAGGCCCGCACCGTCGAGCTATGCGCCAAACTCAAGCCGCTGGGCCTTACCTGGAGCTGCACCTCGCGCGTGACCACCGACCGCGAGACCCTGAGAGCCATGCGCGAAGCGGGCTGCCGTCTGCTGATCGTCGGCTTTGAGTCGGGCGACCCGCAGATCCTCAAGAACATCAAGAAGGGCGCCACCGTGCAGCGCGCGCGTGACTTCGCCAAGGACTGCCACGACCTGGGCCTGACCATCCACGGCGACTTCATTCTCGGCCTGCCCGGCGAGACCAAAGAGTCGATCCGCAACACGATCGACTTCGCCAAGTCGCTCGACGTAGAGACCATTCAGGTCTCCATCGCGCACGCCTATCCGGGGACTGAGTTCTACGACTACGCCAAGCAGCACGGCTTCATCATCAACGACGGCAAGATGGTCGACGAGGGTGGACACCAGCTGGCGCACATTGAATACCCGGGGCTGCCCACCGAGTACGTTCTCGAAATGGTGCATCGCTTCTACGACGAATACTACTTCCGCCCGAAGGCCGCCTGGCGCGTGGTGAGTAAAGCGATAGCCAACCGCGACCTGCCCCGGCTTTATACCGAGGCAAGGTCGTTCCTGAAGCTGCGCGCTGAGCGCAATCGAATGGTCAAAAAGTCTAAAAACGAACGCGCGCGCGAAAGCCGCGAAGCAGTGAGCGCCGGCGCTTGACGCTGGACCGGTGATGGCGAACTCTACCCTGACTCTGCGGCAGTCCCTGGTGTTGACGACGGTGGCCGTCACGGCGCCGCTCGGAGACACGTTGCTGGCTGTGGGCATGCGACAGCACGGGCCGGTTTCCCTGGCGCATCCGGCCGCCCTGCTTCATGCCGTGCTCACGCCGTACGTGGCGCTCGGCATCGCCATGCTGATCGGCTTCTTCGCGTCCTACACGGCGGCGCTTTCCTGGGCCGACCTCACGTTCGTGCTGCCCACTACCTCCATCGGCAACGTGCTGATCGCGTTGCTTTCACGCTTCTGGCTCCATGAGCAAATCACACCGGCGCGCTGGCTGGGCATTCTGCTGATCACAGCGGGCGTCGGCTTCGTCGCGAACGGCAAGATCTACACCGCACCGCCGAAGCGAAAACGGGCAGCGGCGTTGCGCGCGAGCGAGGCGCCCCCGCTATGAGGCTGCTCCACCTGCCGCACACCGGAGGCTGGGCCGTGGCGGCCATGATTGCGGCCATCGTCCTGTTCGCGACCGTGGGCGACCTGCTGATCGCTTCTGCCATGCGCCGGCTCGATCTAGACGCCCTGCGCGCCCGATATGGGTTAGCGGGAGCGATCCGGGCCGTGGTTTCGAGCGTCCGCTTTTGGGGCGGGGTGGTGGGTATGACCTGCGCTTTCTTCTCACTCCTGTACGCGCTGTCCCACGCAGAAGTCAGCCTGATCGCGCCGGCTTCCGCATCGCTCACGTTTGTTACCAATGCGGTCGCCGCTAAGTTCCTGCTGAAGGAAAATGTCGACCGGCGCCGTTGGACGGCGGCGGTTTTCGTGTGCCTGGGTGTCGCCCTGCTTTCGCGCTAGTGGACGACACTCTGGAACAATGACGAGTGCAGCAGGGTCGCGAACTGGCTGTCGGAGGCGTTGAAGTTCACGATGAGTGTGCCGGCGTTGGACGTGATATCCGTGTTCTCAATCGCCTGCTTTTCCACCGGCGTGCCGCTCACTTTCTCGTACATGGCTGCGGCGCTCATCATGCTCGACATGGTAGCGGCGGTGAAAGTATCCGGCGTCACGACGGCCAGATTGAACTTGACCCCATTGTCGAAGTTCATGCTGTAGCGCGAGCTCAGCAGGCGCTTTTTTACCTGGTCGTAGTCGGCCAACTGCGCGGCTTGACCCATGACGCTGTGCATCATCATCTGGGTTCCTTTGCCGTCCAGCAGACTCCACAGCGGCTGGGTGTCGACCAGGCCCATCTGCTGCATCAACGGTTGATTCGAGAGCATGTTAGGCGCGAAACCGTCACGGGCGTTCAAGGCATCCTTAAGCGCGTCGGTGGCGCCGAAAACCATCGTGGTCGGGTTGACGAAGCACACCAGCATGCCGCTGCCGGCCATGGGGTACATCCGGTTGGCGCGCAGCACTTGCGGCTTCACCTTGCGTTTTTTAAAATCCGCCAGGATGTCGGGAACGGAAAACTGCCCTTGCGCGACGCCCACAATGCGCGCGCTATCGTCACTCGGGTTGGGGCGAAAGCTCGCGAACGCCAGCTCTTCTATGTCGTGGTTGTTGTCGATCCCGGACTGCTCGAGCGCCCTTTCCAGCTGCTTGAGCTCGGGAGGCATCACCCGGGCTTTCAGGTCCATGGCAGCCTGCGAGTTCTGCATGGCGCGGTAGTCGACCACGATCAGCTGCTGAACTTCCTTGGGAATGGCGGCCCGAGCGTCCTGGCTGAGCTGCGCGGCGTGCGCATTGGAGCAGAGAGCGGCAAGGCAGGCGGCGGCGAGCGCGGTGCGCAGGCGGCGCGAACTGAGCGAAAAGTGTTTCATGTATAGGTTCCCCATCGGTGAAGCAGCGCCCGGGCTCCAGCCCCGACGCATAACCACATTGTCGACTATGTTAGACGCGGCGCGAGCTGTTTTCGTGCCGAAGCCGCACCAGAGTAACGTCCGGGTCCCAAAACCGGATTAGGAGGCCTTCAGCGCCACCAGGAATACCCGATTTGGAACTGCAGGCTTGCGTTCACGCCCGGATTGCGGTCGCCCAGGCTGGCGCTGGAAATGTGGACCACGCTGGCCTCGAAGTCGATCGCCTGCCGGTCGCGGACGAAATAGTGCAGGCCAAACCCGCCCTGGGGCGTGAAGTTCCACACGCTGGTGCCGCCGGGAACGCCCTCGGGCACGATCACGTCCGGCGGAAACTTGTGGTTGGTCCACAGCAGGCCGCCGGCTGCTTGCACATAGGGCACCAAGTGCTTGCCCGGTTGGAAATCCCATCGCAGCACGATGGGCGTGATGCTGACGCCGCTGAAGGTGCCGCCGTTATAGGGCAGCACGACCGAGCCGTTTTGGCCGTCGAAGCTGTATTTGGTGGGGCGCTCGCTCGGGCGGGGCGTAAAGGATTGCCAGTAGGGGAGCAACTCTCCGGCGTACTCAAACTGGCCGCGCAAAAAGCCCGGGCCGTGCGGATCGGTCAGAACCTTGCCCAGGCGAACGCCTGCGTTGGTGAAGGTGAAGTCTGATCGGTCGCTCAATCCGACGCCGCCGCCGAAGAAAACTCCGAACTCCCAAGGATCGGTGGCCAGCGCGGCCGAGGCTGAAGCGGTGTTTCCGGCGGCAGGCACGCCCGACGGCGAAGCGGCATCGGCGGGAAGCGTGGCGAGCAAAAGGGCGGGCAAAGCGAGCCAGATGAGATTCATGTTCTCCGGGGAAAAGGCCTGCCGGGGCGGCAAACCCGGCGTGCAAACAAGATTGAGTACCGGGGCGCCGATCCCCTGGGTAAGGCTAGTGAGCGGCTTCTTCCATCTGCTCGTCCATATCGAAGTTCGAGTACACGTTCTGGACGTCGTCGTGGTCCTCGAGCGCGTCCAGCAGGCGCACCATCTGCGCGGCCGGGGCGCCTTCAAGCTTGGTATAGGTGCTCGCGACCATGGTGGTTTCAGAAACCAGCGTTTCGATGCCGGCGTCGCGCACCGCCTGCGCTACCGCCTCATAGGCAGACGGGTCGGTGGTGATCTCCCAGGTGTCGCCTTCGTCCGCCATGTCGTCCGCGCCGGCGTCGAGCGCGAGCGCCATCAGCTTTTCTTCCTCCGCCGCGGCTTTGTCAACGACAATCAGGCCCTTTTTCGCGAACATGAAGCGCACGGAATTCGGCTCGCCGAGATTGCCGCCGTTTTTCGAAAGCGTATGGCGAATCTCGCTCACAGCGCGATTGCGGTTGTCCGTTGTGCAGTCCACGATCAGCGCCACGCCTCCGGGACCGTAGCCCTCAAACGAGATCTCCTCATACGTGAGGCCGGGGATTTCGCCCGTACCGCGCTGGATGGCGCGCTTGATGTTGTCCGCCGGCATGTTTTCAGCCTTGGCGGCGGCAATGGCCGAGCGCAGCCGAGGATTGCCGTCCGGGTCTCCCCCGCCCTGCCGGGCCGCCATGGTCACTTCCTTGATCAACCGCGTGAACGCCTTACCGCGCTTGGCGTCGAGCGCGCCTTTTTTGTGCTTGATTGTCGCCCATTTTGAGTGGCCGGACATGGGTGTTTCCCTCGTATTCGTCTAGAAGTACGCTTTCGCCGCGCAACGGCTCAGTATAGCAGCGCAGCTGCAGCAGCGGAGCTGTAGCAGCGCGCTCGCGCGGATGGCCTTCCAAGCCGCTTCGGCGTCTGTCGGGCTTCAGTCCGGCATCTAGGGTGAGATGCTTTGCTTTCTCTTGCCGGGTGTGCTCCATTCCATCGGTCATCGCGCCGCGCAGGTGTTCGAGTACACGCTGGTCAAGGTCGGCTCGGTCGACATCAACCTCATATTTCTGATCAAAACCGGGGTGTTCTTGGCGGTTTTGATCGTGCTTTCGCGCGCGCTTCAGTCGCTGGTCATCCAGCGTGCCCTTCGGCGTCTGCACATTGCGGAAGCGCAGAAGTTCGCCCTGGGACGATTTGTCACCTATTTCTTCTTTTTGATCGGGCTGTTTGTGGGGCTGCAATCGCTGGGGGTCAATCTCAGCTCGCTGGTCGTGGTTGGGGGCGCCATCGGAGTAGGCGTGGGACTGGGCTTGCAAAACGTGGTGTCGAACTTCGTCGCGGGGCTCATTCTGCTGGTCGAGCAGCCGATCCGGATCGGGGACCGAGTGGAGGTCAAGGACACGCTCGGCGACGTGATCCGGATCGCGCCCCGCTCCACCTGGGTCCGCACCAACGACAATATCGTGATTGTGGTGCCGAATTCGGACTTTATCGGCAATGCAGTGATCAACTGGACCGGCAACGACCCTCGGGTGCGGGTACACGTGCCGCTGGGTGTAGGCTACGACTCGGACCCGGACGAGGTGCGAACGCTGCTGCTCCGGGCCGCCGCGGAAAACAAGGATGTGCTCCCGGACCCGGCGCCGGACGTCGTGTTTACCGATTACGGGGATAACAGTCTGAACTTTGCGCTGCGGGTGTGGACGACGGACCAGACCCACACCCCGCAGATCCTCAAATCCGACCTGTATTTTGCGATCTTCCGACTGTTCAAGGAGCACGGGATTGAGCTGCCGTTTCCGCAGAGGGATCTGCACATTCGGTCTTCCGACATTTCGCTGCCCTTTATTGCCGGGAGCAAATGAGGAGTGGTCCGCTCTCGCGAACGGGTGCCCCACGTCCCAGAATTGAGACGTGGGGCACCTGCGTTTTCTTGTAGTTTGGGAGGCGGCGCCGGGGTTAGAGCACCGGCGAGGGATTGCGATCGCGAAAGCCGTCCTGGTGCCAGTACGGGTAAGCCTTCGGCTGCTCGCTTGCTTTGTCGAGCTTGCGGATCTGCTCAGGTGTGAGCGCCCAACCTACAGAGGCAAGGTTGGCTTTGAGCTGGTCTTCGTTGCGCGCGCCCATCACAACCGTTGCAACCGTGGGTCGAGTGATGAGCCAGTTGAGCGCGATCTGGGGCACTGTTTTGCCGGTCTCCTTCGCGACCTCGTCTAGCGCGTCGACAACCCGGTAGAGATACTCCTCCTCGACGGCCGGGCCGCCTTCCGCGCCGCCTTGGCCCAGGCGAGTGTCCGCGGGCGCGGGTTGGCCGCGGCGGATGCGCCCGGTCAAGCGGCCCCAGCCGAGCGGGCTCCAAACCAGCGCGCCCACACGCTGATCGAGCCCGAGCGGCATCAGCTCCCACTCGTAGTCGCGCCCGACCAGCGAGTAATACACCTGGTGGCCCACATAGCGCTGCCAGCCGTAGCGGTCGCTTACGGCGAGCGACTTCATCAGGTGCCATCCGGAAAAGTTCGACGCGGCGAGGTACCGGATCTTGCCCTGCTTGACCAGGGTGTCGAGGGTTTCGAGCGTCTCCTCGACTGGGGTCACGGCGTCGAAGCCGTGCATGTGGTAGATGTCGATGTAATCGGTGCGCAGGCGCTTCAGGCTTGCGTGGACCTGCTCGGTCAGGTGGTGGCGCGAGGAGCCCCCATCGTTCGGGCCTGGGCCCATGGGAAAGGTCGCCTTGGTCGAGATGAGTATTTCGTGTCGGCGGCCTGCGACAGCCTCGCCCAGGATCTCCTCCGCATGGCCGTGCGAGTACACGTTGGCAGTGTCGAACAGGTTCACACCCGCGTCCATGCAGACGTCGACCAGGCGCCGGGCCTCGTCGATCTGAGTCTGGCCCCACTTTTTGAAGAATTCGTTGCTGCCGCCAAAGGTGCCCGCGCCGAGGCACAGTACCGGGACCTTGAGGCCGGAGTAGCCGAGTTGTCTGTATTCCATGCCTGTACAGATGCGGCTCAGGCTCCCCAGACGCGATCAGACGCGCGGCTTGCGGAAGGCATAGACCACGGCCAGCAGGGGGGGCGCCAGCAGCACGCCCCAGAACGGGATCACGATGCCGAGCACGATCGGGAACAGGATCGAGGCCCAGATGGGAACGCGGGTGGTTTTTTTCAAAAGCAGAGGCTGGATCAGCAGCTGATCGAGCACCACGATGATGGCGTAGAGCCCCAGCACATAGACCAGGCGGACAAAATCGTGGCCTGAAACGGCCACGGCCAGAGCGGGCCCAATCACCGAGATAGGGCCGCCGAAGTGAGGGATAAATGCGGCCAGCGCCGCGATCATGGCCCAGACCGGCGCAAGCGGGACGCGCAAGAGCGCCAGGCCGATCCACCACAGAACACCGACGCACAGCCCTTCCAGCGTGGCCGCGCGCCACCCCTGCACCAGCGCTGTGCCCGCGGTACGGGCAACTGTTTTGGGGCTGCGTGATTGAGCATCGCGCGGGTTCGGGTTGGGCAGCTCAGTCATTGAGGGTACCGAGTAGGAGGCGAGCGGTTCGCGGAAGGATGGCGGTGCTAGGCTATAGCCCATGAAGTTCGGCGTTTTGGTCTTTCCCGGCTCCAACTGCGACCACGATACGGCGCACGTGCTTTCCGAGGTCGCCGGCCAGGCCGTGGCCATGCTTTGGCACGAGTCCCTTTCGCTCGAAGGGGCGGACGCGATCCTGATCCCCGGCGGCTTCGCGTATGGCGACTACCTCCGCACCGGAGCGATCGCGCGATTTTCGCCTGTGATGGAATCGGTGCGTCGTTTTGCGGACTCCGGCGGCCCGGTGCTGGGCATCTGCAACGGTTTTCAGATCCTGTGCGAGAGCGGTCTGCTGCCCGGCGCTCTGTTGCGTAATGCGGGTCTGCGCTACGTGTGCCGGCAGGTGTACCTGCGAACGGAAACCGATCGAAGCCTGTTTACAAATGTGCTCAGGAAGGGACAGGTACTAAAGATACCCATAGGACACATGGAAGGTAACTATTATTGCGACCCCGCCACGCTTACACTACTGGAGCGGGAAGATCGAGTGGCGTTCCGATATTGCAATGCCGCGGGCACCGTCACGCCGGAAAGCAATCCGAACGGCTCGCTCGGCAATATCGCGGGCATCTTAAATGAGGGCAGGAACGTGCTGGGAATGATGCCGCATCCGGACCGGTCGAGTGAAGCGCAGCTGGGCTCGGCGGATGGGTTCGGCATCTTCGAGTCGCTGGTAAGCGCGCTTGGGCAAAGGCAAACAGCGCGGTCGTAAGGGGAGAAGCCATGATCGACCTTCATCATCACTTGCTGCCGGGTTTGGACGACGGGTCGCCGAACATGGAGACCTCCGTGAAGATGGTGGAAATGGCGGCTCGGGACGGCATCACTCACATCGTTTGCACGCCGCATGCCAACGACCGCTTCTTCTACAGCCGGGAAAAAAACGAGCGACTGCTCCAAGAGCTGCGGGCCCGGACCGATGGCAAGGTCACCTTCGGCCTGGGCTGCGACTTCCATATGTCCTACGACAATATCCAGGACGCGCTGGACAACCCGGGCCGCTACTCCATCAACGGCCGCAAGTATCTGTTGGTCGAGTTTCCCGACACGGCGATCCCGGAGAGCACGACCGACAACCTGTACGAGCTGACGGTGGCCAAGCAGCGGCCCATCATCACCCACCCGGAGCGCAACCCGATCCTGCAGCGGCATCCGGAGCGGTTGGCGGCATGGGTCCGTGACGGGGCGCTGGTGCAGATCACCGCGTCGAGCTTTACCGGGCGGTTCGGGCGCACGGCGCAGGCGACCGCGGAACGGTTTATGAAGCGGAACTGGGTGCATTTCCTCGCGACCGACGCGCACAATCTGGACTCGCGCCCTCCGGTGATGAGTGTGGGATTTGACTATGTAAAGAAGCACTACGGGCAGAAAACGGCGGAGCGGTTGTGCGTGCTGAACCCGCAAGCCGTGTTCGAGGGGCGGGACCTGCCGGAGCAGCCGGAGGCGACGGATCTGTACTCGCATTACGAGGAGGAGCAGCAGCTCTCCTACGGGCGCAAGAAGGTCGGGCTGTTTCGCAGGATTTTCGGCCCGGGTTAGAGGCCGAGTCCGCCGTCGACCGCGATGATTTGTCCGGTGAGAAAGGGCGTGGCGCCGGCAACGAACAGGACCACCTCGGCGACGTCGGCGACCGAACCGTTGCGGCGCATGGGGGTTTTTTGGGCGAAGTGGGCATAGCCCTCGCCTGCTTCCGCTCCGGTCACAACCATGCCCGGGGCGACGCAGTTCACCGCGACTCCCGGCGCCCAGGCCTTGGCCATGGTTTGGGTCAGCATGTGCAGGGCCGCCTTGGAGGCGCAGTAGTGCGGGTGCGTGGCCCAGGGGTGCAGGCCGCCGAGCGAACCGAGATTGATGACCCGGCCCACATGCGGGGAGGCGCGCAGAAAAGGGAGCGCGGCCTGCGCGGCGAGCATGGGCGCTCGGGTGTTGGTCAGGAACATGGCGTCCCACTGCTCGGGCGTGAGGGCCTCGAGGGCCGCGGTTTCAAACGCGCCGGCGTTGTTGACCAGGATGTCAAGCTTGGCTCCCGCCCAGGCGGCCGCGCCGTCCACGGCGGCTCGGATGGACTCGGGCCGGTGCAGGTCGCAGGAGAAGGCTTCGGCGCGCACTCCGAAGCCTTGCAGTTCGGCCGCGGTGGCTTCGGCGTCGCTCCGGGACTGGTTGTAGGTCACGGCTACATCCGCGCCGGCCTGGGCCAGGGCCAGGGCGATGCCGCGCCCGATGCGTTTGGCGCCTCCGGTGACCAAGGCGCTCCAATTCTGGAGCGATTTGCGAGCGGAAGTATCGGAAGAGGCCATGGCGCATGGTACCGTATCCGGCTTACACGACCCCATGCAGGCGGGCTCCGAAAGGTTGCCTCCTGATCCAACTACGGCGGAACCCGGCGCATCCCAAGACAGTGATTGCGATGAGTCCACGAATCACAACGCGAGCCGCGATCGCCCTTGCCGGGCTGGTGCTGTGCGGGTGCACGCAGGGTCGCGGGCCGCACCTGCAGCGGGCAGGGGCGCCATCGCTCGACTCGGAGCGCAACACGGCGAATCCCAATGCGCCTTTTCTGCTCCCGGCCGAGAAACCCGCTTTGCGAACGCGTGAGCCTGTCCTGGACGTCAACGCCGCGGACTGGTGCTCGGAGACCCAGTTGAGCCTGTTCGAGTCGCGCGCGCAAAGCAGCGGCATCCGACATACGCTGCAGTACACCGTCCGCAATGGGGGCCCGGCATGCCGTTTGGGCGGCTTCCCTTCTATCTCGCTCTTGCACGGCGACGGCTCGGTGGCGGCGACGGTTCGCCTGGAAAGGGTTTCGCGCGAAACCCTGGCCGCGACGCTTGCGCCGGGAGCGGCGGGGGCGCTGGTCGCCCCCGCCGCGGTTCCCACGCCGCACGTGCTGCTGCCCGCTCACGGCAGCGCCGCCTTCCAACTCGGCTGGGTCACGGGACCGGACTGCGAGCGGATCAGCCGTATCGCGATCGCCGCGCCGGGCTCGACCCGCCCGGTCGTGCTCGCACGGCCCATGGTCCTTTGCGAGGATCGGATTCTGGTGACCGCGATCGGACCGGCGAGCGCTCTGCTGCCCTAGTGCGGCTGCGGAGCCGGCTTGGCCGAGCTTTGCGACGGTTGCGGAGTCACCGATTGCCGAGCGTTCGAGTCAACCGGGTTCTTTTGATAAATGGAATACTGCCCGGACGGCGGCTTGACCTTGACCGCGAAGTCGCGGGTGGCTTGGTCATTGGTAAAGGTTTCGCCATAAGTCTGGAAGCCTGACTTGAAGACCTGCAACTGCACCTGGTCACCGATCGGGATCACGTCGATCACGGCTTTACCGTCCTCGTTGGTCCTCACTTCCATGTTGCCCTGGTCTTTGCCCTCATGAAAGGTGTGGAAGATGACGGCGGCGTTCTCGACCGGCTTGCCGTTGGAGGCGCGCGTGACCAGGACCGCGATATGGGCCACCGGTGGGGGCGCCTTGTACTTGCGTCCGCGCTCCTGCGCATGGGCGCCAACGGCCGGAAGCAGGGCGAATACCGCAAGGGTTCGGGTTACAGAACGACTCATACGCTGCATTTTACTCACCTGAAATCGGGAAAGCGAACCCCGCCCCCGCCGGCATCCTAACAGTGTCAGCGCGACCGGCCGGCGGCTTAACAGCCTGCGAGGCGGAGGCTGAAAGGGAGAGAACAACTGTTTATGGCTCACAACAGCGTGAAAGAGATGCCGGCAAAAAAGTATCGCGAGTCGGAGAAAACACCGGGGCCCGCGACCGAGATCAACAATAAAATGTACCGGAACCGCGTGAACCTGTCCGACGACCAGAAGCAGCAGGTTGTCGAGGTGATGCAGGATAAGCTGGCCGCGGCGCTGGACATGTACTCGCAGGCGAAGTTTGCCCACTGGAACGTCAAGGGAGTGAACTTTTACGAGCTGCACCTGGTATTCGACCGGGTCGCCGATCATATTTTTCCCCAGATTGACGCGATCGCGGAGCGCATGACCCAGCTGGGCGGGGTGGCCAACGGCACCGTGCGCCAGGCTGCTTCGGTTTCGCGCATTCCCGAGTTCAACACGATGCTGGTGGCGGGTATGGACTACGTCGGCTGCCTGGCCGATTCGCTGGGGGTGTACTGCGCGGGCCTGCGCGAGGCTTCGGAGAAGATCGATAAAATCGGCGACGAGCCGACCTCCGACTTCTTCAAGCAGCTGGATGTGGAAGCCGAGGAGGAGCTGTACTTCCTGGAGTCGCACCTGGAAGCCGGGCCAGTGGAGTAAGCGGCTGCGGTTCAGCAAAGGACGGCGGCTTACGGGCCGCCTTGTTCCATCCGCGCAAGCGCCCCTCGGGTGCGAGAATGAGGCTATGAGCGAACCGATTCGGGCGGGTGTGGTGGGCTTCGGGATGGCGGGGCAGATCTTTCACGCGGCGGTTATCAACGAGACGCCGGGCCTGGAGGTTGCCGTGATCGTGGAGCGGAGCGGGTCCTCGGCGGCGGCGAAATACCCGCAGTCCAAAGTGGTTTCGAGCGTCGAGGAGATGCTGGCGGACCCCTCCGTCCAGCTTTGCGTCGTCGCGACCCCCAATCACGTACACCGGTCACTTGCGGAGCAGTGCCTGCGGGCCGGCAGACACGTTGTAGTCGACAAGCCGCTCGCGCTGTCGAGCCGAGATACAGTCGAGCTTGCGAAAGTGGCGCGGGCAAACAACGTGTTGCTTTCCGCGTACCACAACCGACGCTGGGATGGAGACTTCCAGACCGTCGCGGAGCTGCTGAAGCGCGGGCGGATCGGCGAACCGATTTTGTTCGAGTCGCACTTCGACCGGTTTCGCCTGGAGCCGAAGCCGGACGCGTGGCGAGAAACCGCGGAGGCAGGCGGGGGCATTTTATTTGATCTAGGACCGCATTTAATCGATCAAGCGCTGGCTCTGTTCGGCGACCCGACGACGTTGTGGGCCGACGTCCGCATCACGCGCCCGACGGCGCTGGTCGACGATGCTTTCGATATCGAGCTCACCTATGAAGAATCGCCGCGAACGGAGCTGCACGCACTGCGAGTGTGGCTGCGCTCGACCATGGCGGCAGCCAGCCCGGGGGCGCGGTTTACCTTACACGGGACCCAGGGAAGCTTTGAAAAATGGGGTCTGGACCCGCAGGAAGCCGCGCTCAAGGACGGCGCGCGCTATCGCCTCGACGGCTTTGGCGAGGAGTCGCCGCAGAGCTGGGGCGTGTTTACCGCGCCGGGCGGCGCTCTGGAAACTGTTCCGACGCTGCCCGGCGACTACCGCAAGTTCTACGAGAATGTGCGCGACGCGATCGAGGGGCGCGCGAAGCTAACGGTCGGCGTGGACGCAGCCTGGTGCGTGGCGCGCATCATCGAGCTGGCGCGCGAAAGCAGCCGCGAGGGCCGGCGGATTGCGGTAGACCTCGGCGTGGCGCACACGTTATAGTTCGGCCAAAAGGAGCCTGCCATGGCGCGTTCCTGTTTGACTCTGTTAGCCGTCATTTTGCCTGTGTATCAGGCTGCGGTGGCCCAAAAAGCGCGAGACCCGCTCTCAAACGGCCAAGTGGACCAGGTGCGGGAGTTGGGTGACCGGCCGGTCGAGCGCATCAAGCTCTTTCTGAAGTTCGTGAACGAGCGCGCCGCGGCCATCAAGGAACTGACCCCGGACAGCACCGAAAACAGCCGTCCGGCGGAGTTGCGGGCGCGCTATGAGGAGTTCACACGCCTGGTCGACGAGCTGGCCGAAAACATCGACACGTATGACGCCGACCACGCGGACTGCCGCAAGGCTTTGCGACCTGTCGTTTCCGACGGCGCGAAGTGGCCCGCGACGCTGAAAGCGCCCGTCCCCGACCAGACCTACGATTTCGCCCGAACCACGGCCCTGGACGCGGCCGCCTCGTTGAGCGAGGACGCGCAGAAAGCGCTTGCCGCCGAAGAGGCTTACTTCCTGGCGCACAAAAAGGAAGCCAACGGCAACGGGAAAGCCCCAACCCCCGAAAAGTAGGGGTCCTCTCTGTAAACTAGGGCATGAGGATCCCATGCCTGAGATTTCCCGCAGAACAACAGTGACGTGCCTGGTTGGGCAAGTGCGCGTCGGCTCGTCGGCCCCGGTGGTGGTGCAGTCGATGACCAATACGGACACGGCGGACGTGGATGCGAGCATCGCGCAGATCGCCGCGCTCGCCGAAGCCGGCTCGGAGCTGGTGCGCGTGACGGTGAACAACGACGAAGCCGCTGAGGCTGTTCCCCGCATTGTGGAGGGACTCGAAAAACGCGGACTTTCGACGCCGATCGTGGGCGATTTCCACTACAACGGGCATATTTTGCTGCGAAAATACCCTGCTTGCGCGCGGGCTTTGGCGAAGTACCGGATCAACCCCGGGAACGTCTCAATCGGCCGCAAAAACGACGACAACTTCCGCGCCATGATCGAGGTCGCGGTTGAGAACCAAAAGCCGGTGCGGATCGGGGTGAACTGGGGCTCGCTGGACCAGGCGCTTTTGACCGCGATGATGGACGCAAACTCGCGCCTGGCCGCTCCCCTGCCCGCCCGGGACGTCATGATCGAGGCTATGCTGGTTTCGGCCTTGAGCTCGGCCGAGGCGGCAGAGCGGTACGGGCTCCGGCACGACCAGATCATCCTGAGCGCCAAGGTTTCGGGCGTGCGCGACCTGATCGACGTTTACACGCTGCTGGCCGCACGGTGCGACTACCCGCTGCACCTAGGGCTCACCGAGGCGGGCATGGGGGTCAAGGGTATCGTGGCCTCCGCTGCGGGGCTCGCTCCCCTGCTGCTGGCGGGCATCGGCGATACCATCCGGGTTTCGCTCACGCCGAAGCCGGGCGGCGACCGCACCGAAGAGGTCGGGTGCGCGCAGCAGATTCTGCAGTCGCTGTCCATCCGCTCGTTTACGCCGCAAGTGACGGCCTGCCCCGGCTGCGGGCGCACCACGAGCACGTTTTTCCAGTCGCTGGCCGAACAGATCCAGGACTACCTGCGAGCTTCCATGCCCGCGTGGCGCGCACAATATCCGGGCGTCGAGGAGATGAAGCTCGCGGTGATGGGCTGCATCGTGAACGGGCCGGGCGAGTCGAAGCACGCGAACATCGGCATTTCGCTGCCCGGTACGTTTGAAGAGCCGAAAGCGCCGGTGTACGTGGATGGGCGGCTGGTCACAACCCTGCGCGGCGACAGCATCGTAAGCGATTTCCAGAGGATCTTGGACGAATATGTGCGCAGCCACTATGGAGCGCGGCACGAAGCCGTTTCCGAGCTGGTCGAGGTGCGCTGAGGCAGGTGACCTCCGTACCGTGGCGCATTCCGGCCCGCGCCGCTATGCTGACAGCACTTCTCCATTCGGGTGCTGTGTATGCGGTTTTGGCTTCTTTTGCTGTGCTGCCCTCTGCTTATCGTTGCCGCCTGTTTCGCTCGCCCGTGCTACACGCCCGAGCAGGCCGCCGGCCACTCGGATAAAGAAATCTGCCTCCAGGCGCATGTGTACGATATGGTCGAAAGTGAAGACGGGACCCGCTACCTCGACGTTTGCAAGCCGGATACGCCGGATGAGAGTTGTCGGTTCACGATCGTGAGCCTGCCGGCGGATCGCAAGGAGGTGGGTTCGCTCGATGCGCTTCGGGAGCAGGACATTCAGTTGCGCGGCGTGGTTCACACGGTGCGGGGGCAGTCTGTGATGCTGCTGTCCCATGCGCGGCAGCTCCACGACGGTGCGGAAAAGTTCCGCCCCAACCCGCAGCTGATGAGCGGTTTTTCAGCCGGGAGCGAAAATACAGCTTTCAGCGATCCGGCGATGCGCTCGCACAGGCAGCGGAGCGCGAGCCTGTTCAAGGGCGCCCATCGCTGAGCTGCCTCTGCAGGCGCGGTTGCCGCGATCCCTCGACGAGATAGTTTCAACCCAGCGCCGCGTTGTTTGCGCGGCAAAGTTCTTTTCTTTTCAGTCCTTCGCGTGTGGGCGCATCACCAGGGCCATTTGCGCCAGGGCGGGAGTGGTGGAATCATTAACACGACAACCGCGAGCAGTTTTTCCCACGAGGACCCTGTGTCCTCCCCAGTCCTGAAAGGAAGTTTCATGGATCAGATCGTGTCGGATGCGTTGGTCTTTTTTGGCGCCACGGGAGACCTTGCCTATAAGCAGATCTTCCCGGCCCTCCAGCGGCTTGCCAAGCGCGGCAGGCTGAAAGGGCCCGTCGTCGGTGTCGCCAAGGCGGGCTGGACGCTGGAAGACCTGAAAAACCGGTGCCGCGACAGCGTGGAAAAGCACGGCGGCATCGACCCGGAAGGCCTTGCGATCCTGATGAACTGCCTCCGCTACGTGGACGGCGACTACAACGACGCGGCGACCTTTGCCCAGGTTCGGCACGAGCTGGGCGAGGCCAAACACCCCCTGCACTATCTCGCCATTCCGCCTTCGCTGTTTGTGCGGGTGGTGCAGCAGCTCAAGCAGTCGGGCAGCGCCGACAATGCCCGCATCGTGGTGGAGAAGCCGTTCGGGCACAGCGTGGAAACCGCGGCGGCGCTGAATCACGCGCTCCATGAAGTATTTCCGGAAGAATCCATCTACCGCATCGACCACTATCTCGGTAAAAATCCGGTCCAGAACCTGATCTTTTTCCGCTTCGCCAACTCGTTTCTTGAGCCGATTTGGAACCGCCAGTACGTGGAGAGCGTGCAGATCACCATGGCGGAAAGTTTCGGCATCCAGGGCCGGGGCGCGTTCTACGACAGCGTGGGCGCGGTGCGCGATGTGGTGCAGAACCACCTGATGCAGCTGGTGAGCAATATCGCCATGGAGCCGCCCCCGTGCCCGGACGTGGAAGCGCTGCGCGACGAGCGCGTCAAGGTGCTCAAAAGCGTGAAACCGGTCACGGCGGACGATGTAGTCCTGGGCCAGTTCGACGGCTACTTGGAGGAGCCCGGAGTGCTGCCGAACTCCAATGTGGAAACGTTCGCGGCCATGCGGCTCAATATCAACTCCTGGCGCTGGCGCGATGTGCCGTTTTTCATTCGCACGGGCAAATTTCTGAACAAGACGGCGACCGAGATTGTGGCCAAGATGCGCCAAACCCCGGCCGTGTTTTCCGATAAGCTACCCCCGCAAAACTACGTCCGCTTTCGCCTGAGCCCCGACCCGGTGGTGGCCATCGGCGGCTCAGTAAAGGAGATGGGCGATGCCCTGCGCGGCATGATGGTGGAGCTGAAAGCCGCGCAGGCCGTCGGCACCAACGACCTGCTGCCCTACGAGGAGCTGCTGGAAGACGCCATGCGCGGCAACCCGGTGTGGTTCGCGCGCGAGGACTACGTGGAGGAGAGCTGGCGTGTGCTCGACCCGCTACTCAAAGACATGCCCAAGGTTCACACCTACAGGCCAGGCTCGTGGGGGCCGGAGGAGGCTAACGAGCTCACGCGCGACGTGGGTGGCTGGTCGAACCCGGCGTAGTGTTTCAGCTCGCGCTGATTCGCCACGCGGACAAGGTCGCGGGATAACGGTCGCGGCCCCGGTCCGGATCGATCGTGAGAGTCAGGGCGCGGACCCCGCTTAGGTTGAGCGTATAAGTTTCGTCCTGAACGGTCGATCCGCCCGGGCTGAAATTCCAGCCCTGGCGCAGTAGTTCGCGCCCCTCGCCGTCAGAGAGTGCCCACTCCTGTGTGCGCTCGTGTACCTCCTCTTCAAAGCGCAGCTGCATGCGGGTTATGCGCTGGGGCGCGTCGAAGCGCAGAGCAATCCGCGCTTTGCCTGGCGCGGCTGCCTTCCAGGGGCGAGCGCCGGGCGGAACCAGCGCGTTCTCAACCGGAAAGCCGGCCGCCTCGGAGCTGACCTCAGCCGCGGCCACCTCCTCCAGGTCGAGCCAGCCTCCGTCCTCGCTCGCTTTCGCTTCGCTTCCAACTTGTTTTCGCATGGCGTCCTTTCCTTTGTGCGGTTGCGGCCTAAAAACAAGCTGTCACCGCGTTCTGCTCTAACCGAATCTTATTGCAAACCGATGGCACATTTTATGGCGAAGCACCCTTGCCCGCGACGGAGCCGCTTCCACACGCGGATGGGTTGAAGCGCGCCCTGCAAAGGAACTGGACCTGGGGGTGGGAGCGCCTGAGCCGAGGGATGGACGTGTTCGGCGAGCGCGGCAGCTGGCGGGCCTCAGCCGCTTGGGAAGCGCAGGTCCAGCAGGTCAAGTTCGCGCTCCAGCTTGCGGTGCGTTTCACCGCCGATCGCGCCTTCGGTTTCGAGCTTCGCCAGCTCTTCACGCTCCACCAACCGCAGCTTCGCCGAGAGATCGTCCAGCTCCTGTTGCCGGTGGCCGATTGGAGTTTTTCCGCGATCGCCATCCTTGAGCGCGTCCAGGCGCTGGCGGTAGAAGCGCCCGATCAGCTCCGTGACGACCTGGTCCCGATCGCCGTCGCGCTCCCGCTCCAACATTTGGAGGGCCGCCGTGGTCAGCTGCCATCTCGCCTTCCGCTCTTCGTGCTGTAAATGGGCCGACTCGGTCAGATGGAAGCGGCGAATGATCCAGGGCAGCGTGAGCCCTTGGCCGGTGAGCGAAACCAGGATCGCGGCGAAGGCGAGAAATAAAATGCCGGAGCGGTGGGGAAAGGGAGCGCCCGCGTCGGTTGTGTCCGGCAGCGAAAGGGCGGCGGCCAGGGTTAGGACGCCGCGCATGCCCGCCCAGCCGATCACAAAGGTTCTGCGTTGGTCGCGCGGCTTCAGCTTTTCGCCGAGCACGCGGCTCCGTACCAGGCGCGTTGCAAAGCCGGCCAGGTAAATCCACACGAGGCGCAGCGCCAGCACCAGCACCGAGATAAACGCGGCGCCCGCAATCAGCGACGGCCAGTGGAGCGGGCGCATGCCGTCGAGCACCACCGGCAGTTGCAGCCCGATGAGAATAAAAACGATGCCGTTGAGGCCGAACTCGATGGTGTTCCAGACGGCGCCGGTTTGGAGCCGCGCCTCGGAGGTGAGCGAGAGGGAACTTTTGCGCCCGACATAGAGGCCGCAGGCGACGGTGGCGAGTACGCCCGAGCCGTGCAGGGTTTCGCCGAGCAGGTAGGAGAAGTACGGGGCCGCCAGGCTCACCAGGGTTTGCAGCGCGGAGCCCTGGACGGGGCGCTGGAACGTCGAGATGACCGCGCCGACTGCCAACCCCGCGCTGATGCCCGCGCCGACCAGCAAAGCCAGCTCGCCCGCGCCGCCGGCGACCGTGGGCAAGGTGCGTGAGGCGACCAGCGCCACGCTGAACTGTAGCGCCAAAAGGCCGGCGGCGTCGTTGACCAGGCTTTCGCCCTCGATCAGGTCGAGCAGCTCCTGCGGCAGCCCTACGCGCCGGCCGATGGCGGAGGCGGCGATGGCGTCGGTCGCGCAGACCACCGCGCCCAGCACGGCGCCGGTTGCAAGATCGAAGTCCGGCAGCGCCAGATGCGCGGCAAACGCAACGCCGACCACCGTGAAGCCGACCGCGCCGAAGGCCAGCAGCAGGATGGGAAACAGGTTGTGGCGGAACTCGCGCCAGGAGGTTCCGAGCGCCGCGCTGTAGAGCAGCGGCGGCAGCACGACCAGGAAAACCAAAGTGGGGCTGAGCGTGATGTCCGGAAAGATGGGAATGAGCGAAAGCGCGAGGCCGCCGATCACCATCAGGATGGGGTAGGGCACCTTGAACCGCTGGGCCGCCGCGCCCAGCAGCGCGGTAAACGAGACCAGCAATAGCAGGAGCAGTTCTGTCCTGTGAATGTCGTGCACGGCCATACCTAGACTTTACTGCGGGCCCGCGCTCTATGGGCTTTGCGGAAATTGGCAGACCCGCACAGCGCCGTTGCGGTATGGGCACGGGAGCCCCGCTACCGAGCGGTCGAGCACCACCCAGCTCACGCCCCGTTCCCGCCGCAGGTGCTCGAAGTCCGCGAGCGTGAACCGGTCCCAGCCCTGGAGCGCCTGCTGGTCGCGCTCCCAGTCGCCCACCAGCTGCGGGAACATGGTGACCTCGCCCGAATCCTTGTAGTAGTCGGCCAGGCGCCCGCGCTCGGCGATGGCGCGGAAGCCGTGCGTGTCCTCGCCGGGCAGGTGCATGTAGCGCGGGTTGAGCGCGAACAGGGCGTCGGTGGGCGTGTTGGCGCGAATCCACAAAAAGCTCGCGACCCAGGCGTTGCTTGAGGGCCTGCCGGGCAGCTCGATGTGCGGGCTCGCGGGGTAGAGCGACCGGTTCATCGCGAACATGCCCGCGGCGAGCGGGACAAACAGCAGCGCCCAGCGCCAGACCCGCTTTTGGAGCACATACTCGGCAAGCAGGCCGCCGCACATCAAAAAGAACACGATGTAGATCAGCTGAAACGAGCGCATGGGCTGGAGCCGCTGGAGCGAGTCGAACCGCGCGCTGAGCGAGAATACAAGCTCGACCGCGGTGGAGACGAGGCCGAACAGGATGAGGGCCCGCGCGACCCGCTGAAACTGCGGCGATACCGCCCGGAGGCGGATTCGGGTGAACCAGTACAGAATCGCAAGCGGCGCGGCCACGCCGACCCACTCCCACCAGCGCCACAGCAGCAGAAAAAAGTAAGTCCTGCTGTAGAGCACATCCCGGTAAGCGCCTTCGGCCGGCTGCAAAGAGAAGCTGGTGAAAACAGGAGGCGCAATAAAGGCGAGGGCTGCGCGCGCGGAGACGGTTCCAAGCTCGGGCGTCCATGCAGCGGGCATCGACAGCAAAATAAGGACGCCTGCGGTGTAAACGGCCATTTGCGGGTGCAAAAGGCCCGTAAGGATGAGCCAGAAGAGCACGCGCATTTTGCTGCCGCGCACAAAGCAAGCAAGCGCCATCAGCGAAAACGGTGTGGAAAGAGTGCGTGCCGTTAAGTAGGCGTCTGCGATTGGGATTCCCGTGCCCGCAACCGGCACCGTTTGGATCAGCGCGAGCACGGCAACGGCGCCCCACCGCGCGCGCTCGCTGGTGAAGAGCGCCCCAGCCATGCGCCAACCAGCCAGCACCAGAAGAAAAGTGCCGAAAAGGTAAGCAAGAAAAACGGCCCCGTCTGCGCTAATGTGCAGCGCACGGGCGACAGCGCCGACGAGCAATGGCAGATGCGCAAGCCTCGCGTGTAAGCCGAAGAAGGCCGGTTCAGCGGGATAGAGCTTTGGGTTCAAGAACTGGTTGATAGCCGGGATGTAGACTTCAGCATCGTCGGTTCCGAGATGGTAGCCCTGCACCAGGAAAGCGCCCACAGCAATAAGCAGCAAAACACAGGCGATTTTGGTTCGCCTCAAGATTTCAGTTTTCAGAAGAGCCCCGCCTCACAATGCTTTGGAGCACAGTATAGAACGGCAATTGCATGCTTGCTACGCTGGCTGACGCACTCGCTTTCAGTGAAACCTGCCTCATTTGGTTGGATGAAGCAGGTTCACCTGCTGTTACTGAACGCCGCCGGAGGTGCTGTAGTACTCCTGGTGCGCCCCGGATCGCGGATCGTAGCCGAGCGCCCGCTCACTTTCGTAGACGATTGTGATTTGCCCGTTCACAACGGTCAGCGCTGAACCGCCGAGTGAGAAATTGAGGGCGGATTGCCTCACCGCACCCGTCCAGTTGACTCCATCGTAGGAAGTAGAAGTGTAGATGTCGTTTGTGCCGTTGTGCACGTAAGCCAAGGCAAGAACGTTGTTATAAACGGTGAGCGAGGGCGCAGAAAGATTGCTGAGGGTTTGCGACCGGTTCTCATACATTGAGAAGTTCGCCCCATCTGTTGACACATAGGTGTCCAGGTAATGACTGTCACACTGGCAAAAAGCGGCGATTACCAGCTTGTTGCCGAATTGGGTTATAGCGGGTGAATGCCCGATGCGAAAATTCTGATATACCGTGTTTGAGAAGTTTGACCCGTCGAACGAGGACGCAAGGCCAAGGTAATGGGAGCTGGAATGCTGCTGGTAAGCAACATACAGCTGATTGTTGAAGGTTCCAATGGCAGGTCTTGGGTATACCTGAATGCCGGGCTCAATAGCAGAAAAGTTTTCGCCGTCTCTTGAGCTGGCGATGACCAGTTGGTCGCTGCCCTGGGCGGCGTATGCGATGTAGATGGCCCCATTAAAGGTGGTCATCTGGGGCTGGCCGTCCGGGAGTGGAACATCGCATGCAATTGTCTGTACCCAGCTCGGCGGCTGGTTCGGCTGGCTGGCGTAGCCCTGCACGCTCAATCCGCCGGGGCAAGGAGACGATCTGTCGTTCGGGTCGTCTGTGAAGACTGAAAAGAATTTGTTGTTGAATGTAGTGGCGGCCATCCCATTAAACACGTTCCCGGTGGTCGTTCCCGGGGCGCCCTGATCACTTGCTTGGGCATTTCCGAAGTTGAGCGAGCTTTGAGCGTTAGCGTGTAAGGAAGTAAGACCTAAAAAACAGAGCGCGAGCATGCAAGAAGGACGAATTGCGGGGGGGAAGGATTCGCATTTTGCTTCCGGTCCTTCTGAGAACGCGACTGAGTAGGTAATCAATCGCAGGAGTACCGTAGCAGGTTACCCGTTCGATCGGACACAAAATAAAGCGGGTGTTTTCATCTCGACAACAACAACATTCGTTTAAAAGGACCGTTTTGTTCGGCACATAACATACACCTAGCGGCTGCCCTGCTCACAGCGGCGGCAGCTGCGCCGTGGTCCACCCCCCACCAAGAGCTTTGATCAGCAGCACGCTCGCGTCCAGCCTGCGGCGCATGATGTCGATGTCGTTGCGCTGATTGTTCAGGGCCGCGGTTTGAGAGGTCACCACCTGTAGAAACGTGTCCACGCCGCCCTGGTAGCGGATGTTGAACAGGTCGAGCGACTGCTCGGCCGCTGCAGTGGTTTCGTGCTGCTGCTGTGCCTCGGTTTCAAGAATGCGCAGAGCGGCGAGGTTGTCCTCGACCTGCTGAAAGGCGGTGAGGGTGGTTTGGCGGTAGTTGGCGACCGCCTGGTCGTAGTCGGCGAGGGTTGTGTTGACGACCGCGCGGCGGCGGCCGTAGTCGAACAGGGTCTGGGAAAACGTCGGCCCGACCGCCCAGAAACGGCTGGGCCAGGTGAACCAGTTGAGCGCGGAGGTGCCGAGGAACCCGCCCTGGGCGCTGATGGAAAGCTCGGGATAGAAGGCGGCGTCGGCGATGCCGATCTGCTCGTTGGCCGAGGCCATGCGGCGCTCGCTCGCGGCGATGTCGGGGCGGCGCTCCAGCAGCTCGGACGGAAGCATGCCGGGGACTTGCGGCATGGCCGGCGGCGCGATGTTGATGGGGTCCGGCGCGAGCGTGTACGCGGCCGGAGGCTTGCCGACCAGCACGGCGATGGCGTGCTCGTCGGCGGTGCGCTCGACGCCGAGGTCGGTCGAGAGCACGCGCGCGGCGTTGAGCTGGGTCGCGGCCTGCGACACATCGGACTGGGGCGCGGCGCCGCCCTGGTAGCGGTCTTGCGTCAGGTCGTACGCCTGCCGGTACGCGCCGATCGTGTCGGTGACGAGCTTGAGCTGCGCGTCGGTCGAGCGCGCGTCGAAGTAGTCCAGCGCAAGCTCGGCGTGGAGCGACAAACGCGCGTTTTCAAGATCCGCGGCGGCGGCCTGGCCCTGCTCGCGCGCGCTCTGCACCGAGCGCCGGATGCGCCCCCACAGGTCGACCTCGTAGTTCAGGTCGAAGGGCAGGTTGAAGCTGCCCTCGCCGTTGTTCGCGAGCGTTTGGTTGAAGTAGGGCTGGTGCGCGGAGTCGCGCAGGTCCTCGATGGACGGGGCGGTCCCGATCGTCGGCGCATAGCTCGAGCGGTTGTAGCTGACCTGCGCGCGGGCGGCGCGGAAGTTGGCCTCGGCGGCCTTGAGGGTCTGGTTCGCGGTGTCTACCTGCGCCTCCAGCGCGTTCAACTGAGGGTCGTTGTAGAGCGTCCACCAGTCGCCCTTGAGCGCCGCGTCCTCCGGCGTGCCGTAGGTCCAGCCGTCGCCGGGGGTCGGCTGGGCATGGGGCTGCTCCTTGAACGCGGGCGCGATGGGCGCGGTGGGCCGCGCGTACTTCGGCCCCACCATGCAGCCGGACAAACCCAGCAGCCCGCATAGCGTTACAACAGCTTGTTTCACTCCCCTGCCCTCGCCGCGGACGTATCCACGCGCACCCGGTCGCCGTTTTCCAGCGAGTCGCTCGGGTCGAGCACGATCCGGTCGCCGGGCTCGACGCCGCTCGTGATCTCAACCGAAGCGCCGTAGTCGTGGCCGATGCGCACATCGCGCAGAGCCACCCGGCCGTTCTCGACCACCGCCACCTGCATGCCCTGGCGGCGGAACAGCAGCGTGTTCGAGGGGACGCGCAGAGTACGCAGCTGCGCGGGCAGCGCGAGGTGGACAAATGCATACGCGCCGGGCAGCAGCTTGCCGGTGGTGTTGTCCACGTCCACTTCCACGTTGAGTGTGCGCGAGGCCGGGTCGACCGCGCGGGAGTTGCGCGCGAGAACGCCGTAGAACTTCTCGTTCGGGAAAGCGTCGGCCGTGATCTCAACACGCGCGCCGTCGCGAACGGCGCTCTGGTACACCTCCGGCACCGGCACGAACACGCGCAGGCGGCCGGTCGCGGCCAGGTGGAACATCTCCTTCTGCGTGGTGTTCTGTCCGGCCTCGATGAGCGAGCCGGTGTCCACGTTGCGCGCGGTAATCACGCCCGCGAACGGCGCGTAGATGCGCTCGAACTGCTGCAGCTCTTGCAAGCGCCGCAGGTTCGCCTGCTGGCCGGACAGAGCGGACTGGCTGGAGGTGAGATTGCTGAAGGTCTGGTCGGCTTCCTGGCGGGAAACCGCGTTTTTCGCGAGCAAACCCTTCCAGCGGGTCGCGGTTTCCTGCGCGATCTGGAGGTTGGACTGCGCGGTTTTTACGTCGGCTTGGGCTTGTGCGACCTGCTGGTCGAGCTCCGGGGTTTCAATGACCGCAAGCAGCGCGCCCTTGGCGACGTGCGCGCCGATGTCCGCGTACCAGCGCCGCAGATAGCCGCTGGTGCGGGCGTAGATGGGCGTGTCAACAAACGCGGCGACGTTCGCTGGGAGCACGATCTCCGCGGTCGCGCCGCCGCCTGAGGGCGTGGTCACGGTC
>CAXTRW010000012.1:0-29646 GCA_964246765.1 uncultured Acidobacteriaceae bacterium
TTGATATGCAGGGGGCGATGGAGGTTTGCGGGTTTCACAGGTTTAAAGCCGCCCTGTTTGCCGATTGGTCCGCTAACAACCTTTGAATCGTAGACTTTTTGATTGTGATAAACGATAGGTTTGTCGCTCATTAGCTCAACCTCTACCAAAGTTTACATGAGAACATCGTGGGCAAATCTGAACCCAAACTCGCTGCTAGACTTGGGTTTGTATGATTCTCCCCTTTGTCCGCGAGCTCATGGCGGATCTGGAGCGCTCCCCCGCCTTCGAGCAAGCCGCCCGCCATCTGCAGCTCGGCCGCGGCCGCAGACGTGTCTCCGGGCTTACCGCGTCGGCCCGCGCCCTGTACCTGCCTCTGTTCGCGCGCGCCGCGAAACTGCCCGCCGTCGTCCTGGTTGCCGACAACAAAGCCGCCGATGCCCTCCACCTCGCCGTGCGCGCCGCCTGCGAGCTCACCGGCGCCCTCCCCGCCGAGCGCGTGGTGAAGCTGCCCGCGCCCGATGTGCTGCCGTTTGAGCACTTGTCGTCCCACGCCGAGGTCCAGGAAACCCGCGCCGCCACCCTCTGGAAAATCGCCACCGATGCGGCTTCAATCGTCATCGCGCCCGTCGAAGCCGCGGCGCAGAAGCTGTTCCCCGCCCACTACTACGCCGACCTCGCCCGCACCCTCCGCCGCGGGGAAGACCACGATCTGGCGGAGCTCACCACCCACCTCGCCAGCGTCGGCTACGAGCAGGTGGACCTAGTGGATATGCCGGGGCAGTTCACCCGGCGGGGCGGAATTCTCGACGTGTACTCGCCCGAAGCCGAGCGGCCGGTGCGGGTGGAGTTTTTCGGCGATGAGATCGAATCGCTGCGGCGGTTCGACCCGGAAACCCAGCGCTCCCTCCAGCCCCTCGACCTCGCCACGCTGCTGCCCCTAACCGAAACGCCGGTGACCGAAAAGCTGCTGGCCGCGGTGCATGCGCGTTTGAGCGGGTCGCACCTGGACGAAGCCGAAAACCCGGTGGTCTCTGAAAGCACGCTGGTGGAGCAGGGTGTGACAGTGTTTCCGGGTTGGGAGTTCTTCGCGGGCGTCGCCGGCGCAGACACAACGCTGCTGGCCCTATGGAAGCGCTCGGTCGTGTTTGTGGAAGAGCCCGGGATGCTGCGCAACCACCTGGAGCGATGGTGGAACAAGCTGGAGCAGCGCCACGAGCGCTCCAACATCGGCGCGCTGATGCGGCCCGAGGACCTGTACCGCGAGCCGGAACTGCTGCTCGCCCTCATCTCCAACCAGCCCGGCCTCGACCTCGATCAACTCGGCATCGTGGACGTACTCGAAGACGACACCACGCTGGGCGAAATTGAGTTTTCGACCCGGCCCACCTTGCGCTTCCACGGCAACTCCGTCGCGCTGGTCGATAACCTGCGCGGGCTGCTCGATAGCGGACAGCGGGTCGTTATCGCCGCGGCAAATCAAGGCGAACTGGAGCGCACGGCAGACCTGCTGCGGGAGTATGAGCTGCCATACCGGATCGGCTGGCGGTCGGAGCAGGCCTCCTCCGAGCTGGGGCAGAAAGAAAAAGCGCAGCGGCCGGGCGAAAAAACCCCGCCCGCGCTGGTGCGGGCCGCGCTTGCGAACGGGGTTGCGCTCACGGACGCGAACATCGTGATCATCGGCGTGAACGATGTCTCGGACGACGCGGATGTAGCCGCGCGGCCTGCCGTGAAGAAGTCGAAAACCTCGGCGTTTGTGTCGGATTTCCGCGACCTGACGGTGAACGACTATGTGGTGCACGTGGAGCACGGAATTGCCCGCTACATGGGCCTGCGCGAGATCGACCAGGGCGGGGTGAGCGTCGAGTTCATGATCCTCGAATTCGCCGACGCGGCGCGGCTGTACGTCCCGCTGACCCGGCTCGACCTCATCCAGAAGTACCGCTCCAGCGAGGGCGGCCCCGCTCCCGTGCTCAACCGGCTCGGCTCGCAGCAGTGGGCCAAAACCAAGGCCCGCGTGCGCAAGGCCATGGAGGACATGACCGAGGAGCTGCTCAAGCTCTACGCCCAGCGCAAAGCCGCCCGCGGCCACCAGTTCGCGCCCGACAACGAGTTCCAGCGCGAGTTCGAGGACGCCTTCGACTTCACCGAAACCGACGACCAGCTCGCCGCCATCCGCGACATCAAGGCCGACATGGAGTCCGAGCTCCCCATGGACCGCCTGCTCTGCGGCGACGTCGGCTACGGCAAAACCGAAGTCGCCATGCGCGCCGCCTTCAAGGCCGTGCAGGACGGCAAGCAGGTCGCCGTGCTCACCCCCACCACCGTGCTCGCCTTCCAGCACTACGAGAGCTTCAAAAAACGCTTCCGCCAGTTCCCCATCGCGGTCGAAATGATCTCCCGCTTCCGCACTCCCAAGGAGCAGAAAAAGATCCTCGAAGAAACCGAAGCCGGCCGCGTCGACATCCTCATCGGCACCCACCGCGTCCTCGCGCAAGACATCAAGTTCCAGGACATCGGCCTCCTTATCGTCGACGAAGAGCAGCGCTTCGGCGTGCGCCACAAGGAGCGCCTCAAGCAAATCCGCGCCCAAATCGACGTGCTCACCATGTCCGCCACGCCCATCCCCCGCACCCTGCACATGTCCCTTATCGGCCTGCGCGACATGAGTGTCATCGAGACCCCGCCCAAGGACCGCATGGCCATCCAAACCGTGGTTGCGAAGTTCGACGAGAAACTGGTGCGCTCCGCCGTTGAGCTCGAGCTCGAACGCGGCGGCCAGTGCTTCTTCGTCTACAACCGAGTCGAGTCCATCTACGAGATCGCCTCCAAAATCCGCGAGCTCGTCCCCACAGCGCGCGTCGTCGTCGGCCACGGCCAAATGGGCGAGGCCGCGCTTGAAAAGGTCATCTTCGCCTTTATGAACCACGAGTACGACGTGCTCGTCGCCACCACCATCATCGAGAACGGCATCGACATCCCGCTCGCCAACACCATCCTCATCAACCGCGCCGACCGCCACGGCCTCTCCGAGCTCTACCAGCTCCGCGGCCGCGTCGGCCGCTCCAACCGCCGCTCCTACGCCTACCTCCTCATCCCCCCCGAGCAGGAGCTCACCGACATCGCCCGCCGCCGCCTCGCCGCGCTCAAGGAGTTCTCCGACCTCGGCGCCGGCTTCAAAATCGCCGCGCTCGACCTCGAACTCCGCGGCGCCGGCAACATGCTCGGCGGCGAGCAGAGCGGCCACATCGAAGCCGTCGGCTTTGAAATGTACTCCGGCATGCTTGAAGAGGCCGTCGCCCGCATCAAGGGCGAGCAGCAGCAGCAAACCATCAACACCGTGCTCAACCTCGGCATCTCCCTGCGCATCGACGAAAGCTACATCCCCGAGGAAAACCAGCGCCTGCGCGTCTACAAGCGCATCGCCGCCGCTATCAGCGAGGCCGCCGTGGACGACGTGCGGCGCGAGCTTGAGGACCGCTACGGCACAGTGCCCGAGGGCGTCAAGCATCTGCTTGAAGCCGCAGCGCTGCGGGCCGAGTGCGAGCGCGTCGGCGTCTCGCAAGTCGACCGCAAAAAGGGCGAAGTGCAGATGCGCTTTGCACCCAAGGCCCAAGTGGATCCGCAGCGGCTCATGCGGCTGGTCGCCAAAAACACGAAGCGGGGCGCGCAGTTTACCCCGCAAGGTGTACTGCGTTTCCCGCTCGATGCAACGGAGCCGGTCGAAATGATCCTGGAAATACGGCTGCTGCTGGATGAGTTGGTGATGGTGGAGGCTGCGGTTCACGAAAAAAGCCCCGCCGGACGCGAACCAACCGCGGCCGGAAGGGCTTCCGCGTAGCTACTTAAGCCCTAAGCCGGGCAGCACCGCCGTCCCCTCCTCCTGCACCGCCTGCAACTGGTTAGGATCCAACCCGAGCCCGTACAGAATCGTCGGCGCTACCTGAGAGGTCGTCACCGGCGCGCTGACTGTTCTGGCTTGCAGGTAAGGGTTCGCCACCAGCAGCACCACATTGGTGTCGTCATGCGCGAACCCGCCATGCTCCGACTGTTTCGCCTTGCTGTTTGAGTACGTCACCCCAACATTCGGCGTCACGATAATATCCGGAGTCCGCGGGTCTTCGCCGGGTTTCAGCCCCGGACGGTTGTAGTTCAACGCGAGCGAAGCACCATAGAAAATCTGCCCCAACCCGATCTGCGCCGCATTCTTTTCAAGCGTCGCGACAGCCGAAGCCGTGTTCGACCCGTTCTTGAGCCAAAGCAGCGAAACATCATCCTGCGTCGGCCCGATTCCGGTCCCCGCCGGCGACTCGGAAGCCGGCAGCTCCCCGGCGAGCAGCGAGGCCGGCGTCACCGTCCCGTTGGCCCGGTACAGCGCCGGGTCGATCGGCGACTGCCCGTGCTTGGCCGTCACGATGATCACCGTCTGGTCGAAGTTCCCCGTGTCTTTCAGCGCGTTGACCATGTCGCCGATCGCCGCGTCCACATACTCGATCTCACCCAGCAAGGAGGCCGAAGGCGCGCCCGCGGCGTTCGTATACCCGCCCTTGGTGTCGCCCTCGATCAGCTTCTGTCCCACGCTCACCGCCTGGAAATTCATCCCCAGCAGCACGGGCACCGGGGCCGCGGCCGTCCCCAGGTGAGTCTTCCCGTCGATTTCGTTCACGATTGCGTTCACCTTCAACTGGTCGTAGCACTGAATGTTCTGAAAGCTGTTGGTCCACGCCGTCAGGTCCGACCCCGTATCCCGAACCGCCGCGCATGAGTCTCCCAGAGTCGTCGTGATCCCAGGCAGCGCCACCACGTTGGAGTTGATCTCCGGCCCGTAGTAGTCGTCCACATTCATCCCGCCCGGGCCCCCGATCGACGAGTACGCCGGGTGCTTGTCCGCCCACGCCGTGTACCCGCCCGCCTTGTGGATGACCCCGTACACCGTGTTCACCCGCACGTAGTTCCACGGATACACCGGCGCGCACCCCTGCGCCGGATCCCGCACCAGCTTGCGCGGATCGATCGACGCGATCGTTCCATCCGTCAACGAAGCCCCCGGCGCCCCGCCGTTCAGCTTGGTCTGGTCCAGGTCGATTCCTTCCTCGTACTCGGTGGTCGTCCCGGTCGGCACCCCGTACGCGGTGCACGGCCCGGCGGCCAGCCCATTGCCCGTCGTCAACGCCGGCGCATCCAGGCTCCGGTCATACGATACGTCGTAGTAGATCCCCATGGTCTTCGGCGTCGCGCCGGTCACCAGGGTCATCAGGCCGGGAAACGAGTCGGAAGGCTTCGACGTCGACGCCCCCACGTAGTTGACCCCCGCCGCGCCCAGCGCCGCCAGGTTGGGGCAGTAGGGCGCCCCGCCGTTCACGCCTTTGATTCCATGCGCGCAGTTCAAAAAGTCCACCGCGTGCATTCCGTCCACGCTCAACAGCAGCACATGCTTTACCGGGCCCGGCAGCCCTGCCGCCTGCTGCGCCAGCCCCTGAACCCCACCCGCCAGCGCCATCGCCGCCGCGGCACTCGCCACTCCAAGTAGATTGCGTTTCATACGCACCCCCGTCGTCCTTGATACCAGCCCAACTCACCCGAAAGTGTTAATCCGGCATAAAAGTTGACGCGGCGCTTCTGTTCTTAGCGGGTTGGTTCCGCAGGTTTCAGCCACTTTGTGAGCCACCGGTCCAGCTGGGCGGCCCCGTTGTGTCCGCCGCCGATGAAAGCGACATATCCATCCGGTCGAACCAGCACCAGATCGGCTGTGCCAAACGCTTGCTCTGGGATTTCGGTGATGGTTTGAGTCTGGATCCGCTGCGCCCATGCCGGATTTGGAGTGAAATCGCTGTCAGTTCTGAGGGAAAGCAGCGTAAACCGGCTCGGGTTGAGGATATCGAGAAGGGATGCGGTTTCCCCGGTTTGCAGCACAACCTGCAAGTCGGGGACGCGATCCCCCGCTTGGATCGTTCCAGAGGCACCGCCCTGCGCGGACAGCGGGCTTTTGCGGTAGTTCGCTTGCGTTTCGCTCAACATGGTCGCCCCCATGCGCCGGACTTTGCCGACACCGAGCACCAGCGGTGCGATATGAGCGAGCAGCGTGTGGACGGCGGGGCTTTCGGAATCGAACACATCCGTGCCGCGCTCGGTTTTCGAAACCACCGCTTCAATCACCGGCAGGCGTTCCCGTTCATAGGTGTCGAGCAAGGCCTCCGGGGCGCGGTCGTGGTAGACGAGGGCAAGCTTCCAACAGAGATTGATCATGTCCTGGATGCCGGTGTTCATGCCCTGGCCGCCGGCGGGGCTGTGGATGTGGGCGGAGTCGCCGCCGAAGAACACGCGGTCGGCCCTCAAGCGGTGCAGCATGCGGCTGTTGATCCGGAAGCGGGAGCTCCAGACCAGGTCGTAGAGGCGGGACGGGATGTGGGCGCCGGCATCGTATTTCTCCTGCATTTCGGCCAGGTCGGGGTCGCGGGCGCCGCCGTGCTGCTCCCCTTCGCTTGCGATCAGGCGGAAGCGCCGGTCACCCATGGGGAACGCAGCCAGCAGGCCATGCTCGGAGGAAAAGATCGACAGCTGGTCCTCAGGCAGGTTGCCTTCGATGTGCAGGTCGGCGAGCGCGTAGCTATGCGGCAGGGATTTGCCCTCGAACTCGAGGCTGAGGGTGTGGCGCGCGGTGCTGTGCGCGCCGTCGGCCGCGATCAGGTAGGCAGCCTGTACCTCCTCAAGGCTTCCGTCCTGCTTCCGCAGCACTGCGGTGACCGGCTCGTGCGGCTCGCTTTGTGAAAAGGCGATGAGCTCGGTGCTGCGCTCGATGGCAACGCCCTGGCGACCGAGCTGCTCGCGAAGCAGGCGCTCGGTTTCCGACTGCGCGAGGAGAAGGATAAACGGGAACCGGCTGTCGATTGAGCTGAAGTCGAGCCGGCCCAACTGCTTTCCGTCGCCGTAGATCGTTGCCGCATTGCCTCGGTTGCCGATGCGCAGCATTTCGCCGGCGAGGCCGCGCTGCTCGAACAACTCGAGGGTGCGAGCCTGAACGGCGAGGGCTCGCGAGGTCGAGGAAAACTCCGCCAACCGATCAATGAGTCGGACGGGAACGCCGAGCCGTGAGAGCTCCATGGCGGCTGTGAGGCCGGTAGGCCCGGCGCCTACGATCAGGACGGGAGTGGTTTTCTGCATTGGCTATCTCACCCTATAAGCACGCGATTGGAGCGCGGGGCTGCCGTTGCAGTTGCCCGCGAAAGTCTCCGGCGCGGGGCGCGGCGCGGCATTCGGGGTGACTTAGGTGCGTTACTTGTGTATGACAGGCAACACTTTAGGGGCCGAAGCCTTCCCATGAGTCGCGTCGTCACTACGCTCTTCGGGAAAGAGGAAAGCACTATGGTAGGACATGGAATTATCTGGTGGATTATTGTCGGCCTGATCGCGGGATTCTTGACAGGCAAGATCATGAAGGGCGGCGGGTACGGCGCTATCATGGACATTATTATCGGCATCGTGGGCGCGCTGATCGGCGGCTTCATCATGTCGCATCTCTTTGGCGCTTCAAGTTCGGGCGGGTTGATTTATACCATCCTTGTCGCGATTCTCGGCGCGGTCATTCTGACCTGGCTGCTGCGCCTGATCACGGGCAGCCGCACAAGCTCGTTTAACCGGCAACTTCGGGCCGGCGACGGGCTCCGGCTAATGCGCCTAAGCCCTTCGCTTTTCGCCCCGCAAGCGCGCGTCTTCAGGCAGGATTCACGTTGGCCTGCGATACTTGAGGGCGCGGACGGTGCTCCGTCCAGCCTGGTTCGGTCCGGAGTTTTCGCATGAAGTTTCGTTTTTCGTCCCCTCGGTTCGCCGCGGCGCTGCTGCTCGGCGGCGTGTCGGGCGCAGTATCCCTTCTCCCCGCTTCCGCCGCGGCGCAAGACGGCGGCTACCATGTGATTGCGCACTGGACCATCGGCGGGGAGGGCGGCTGGGACTACCTGACTGAAGACCCCTCGGCGCACCGGTTGTACATCGCCCATAACTCCTCGATCGATATCGTGGATACGGTTTCGGGCAAGAAAACGGGCGCGATTACCGGGCTGCAGAGCACCCACGGGGTAGCGCTGGACCCGGACGGCAAGTACGGGTATATCAGCGACGGCAAGGCAAACGCGATCGTGGTGTTCGATCGGCACTCGCTCGAAAAGCTGGCCACGGTACCGGCCGGGACCAACCCCGACGGGATCACCTACGAGCCGGTGACCAAGACGGTGTGGGCGTTCAACGGGCGCAGCGGTGATGTGACGGTGCTGGACACGGCGACCCGCAAGGTGGTCGCGACGATCAAGCTGCCGGGCCGGCCGGAGTTCCCGGCCGCGGATGGCCGCGGGTTTGTCTACGACAATCTTGAGGACAAAGGCGCGCTCGTGAAGCTGGACGCCCGCACGAAAACGGTGGTGGCGACCTATCCGCTGGCCGGCTGCGATTCGCCTTCGGGGCTGGCGATGGACCGCAAGGCGCGCAAGCTGTTCTCAGTGTGCGATGGCAAGGTGATGGCGATTACCAACGCGGATACCGGCAAGGTGGAGGCGACCGCGCCGATCGGCGATGGGCCGGACGCGGACCGGTATGACGCGAAACGGGGACTGGCCATTTCCTCGAACGGGCAAACGGGCGACATGACGTTTGTGGACGTGCGCGGGGCCCAGCCGAAGGTGGTTGCCACAGTCAAGACCGCGCCGGGCGCGCGTACTATGGCGCTCGATGAGACCACCGGGCGGGCGTACACGGCGACCTCGCAGTTCGGGCCTAAGCCTGCGCCCTCCCCGACTAATCCGCGTGGGCGGCCTACGCCGGTGCCGGGGACGTTTGAGGTGATCGTGGTCGGGAAGTAAGCTGTCTCTGCGAAACGGGCCCGCGCTGCACAGGCGCGGGCCCGTTTGTTGGTGCACCCCCCGTCAAAAAACCCACACGTGGGGCACCCGTCTGTTTGCTAAAAAACCGCCTCGCGGCCGGCAGCCGCTTCGGGGCGTGTATTCGGTAAACGCGACTCTACGCGGCTGCCTGGTGGCGATTGCGGGTGAGCAGGAAGTAAATCACCGGCGTCACCAGCAGGCTGAGCACCATCGAGATGAGCAGGCCGCCGATGACCGAGATCGCGAGCGGCTGCAGCATCTCAGAGCCCGAGCCGAGCGCGAACGCGAGCGGCAGCATCCCGCAGATGGCGGCCGTCGCGGTCATCAGGATGGGACGCAGACGGCGCCGGGCGGCCTCCACCATGGCTTCGCGGGCGCTCATTCCCTCGGCCCGAAAGCGCTCGTCGGCGTCCAGCAGCAGAATGCCATTTTTGGCGACGATGCCGATGACCATGATCAGGCCCATAAAGCTGGACACGTTGAAGTTGACGCCGGTGATCAGCAGCGCCCCGACCACGCCCGCCACCGACAGAATGGACGAACTCAGAATGGCCGCCGGGGCGGAAAAGGTTCGGAACTCGAGCAGCAGCACCCCGAAGACCAGCGCAAGTGAAAGCAGGAGCACGCGCAGGAGGTCGGCAAAGGACTTTTGCTGCTCCTGGTAGGTGCCGCCGTACTCGATCCGTACCGAAGGCGGCAGGTGCATGGACTGGACGGTGCGCTGCACCTGCTGCATGGCGCTGCCGAGGTTGGAGCCCTCAAGGCGGGCCGTCACGGTGATCAGGCGCTGCAGATTGTCGCGCAGAATCTCGTTTTGCGGGGGCAGCTGGGTGATGTTGGCGAGCGAGCCGAGGGTTGCGAGCTTGCCGGTGGCGGAGTTGAAGACGGTGTTCTGGATGGTGTCGAGCGAGGCGCGGCTTTCCGGGCCCAGGCGGACACGGACCGTGTAGGGGCGGCCGTTGGCGATCACGGGGGTGGTGGCGGCGACGCCGTCGAGGATGGAGGTGGCGTCCTCGGCGACCTCGGTGGGGGTAAAGCCGAGGCGGGCGGCGGCGTAGGGGTCGACGGCGAAGTTGGTGGCCGGGCCGGAGACGGTGTTGTCGACCCCGTTCTGGATGTCGACGACGCCGGGGATTTTGCCGATGGCGTCCGCGACCCTGGGCCCGATACTGTTCAAGAGCGCGATGTCGGGCGAGTAGAGCTGGATCTGGATGGGCTGGGGGGCGTTGGACAGGTCGCCGATCATGTCCTGGAGCACCTGCGAAAACTCAACGTCGAGCGCGGGCTCGGTTTTCAGGATCTGCTCGCGAATCCCAGCCATGATGTCATCGATGCCGCGAGAGCGATTGTTTTTGAGCAACACCGTGAAGTCGCCGGTGTTGGCTTCCGTTACGGCGGCCAGGCCCATTTGCAGGCCGGTGCGGCGGGAGGTCGTGGTGACCTCCGGGGTGCTCTTGAGTATTTGCTGCACATGCTGGAGGACGCGGTTGGTCTCCTGCAAGGACGAGCCCGCGGGCATGATGTAGTCGAGGATGAACGCGCCCTCGTCCATGGCCGGGAGCAGATCGGAGCCGAGCCCTCCGTAAGCGAAGTAGGTCCCGATGACCAGCGCGACGCAGGCTAGGCCGAGGACCAGCGGGCGGCGGAGCGAAAAGGCGAGGGCGCGGCCGTGGGCGTTGAGCACGCCCTGCATCAGGCGCCCGTGATGCTCGTGCGCTTCTGCCTCCTTGCGCTTGCGATTGCGTAGGAAAACCAGCGAAAGCGCGGGAGTAAACGTGAGCGCGAGCGCGAGCGAGGTGAGCAGCGCGGCGGTCATGGTGAAGGCGAGCGCGCGCAGAAACGAACCGGTGACGCCGGTGACCGAGACCAGCGGCAGAAACACCACGACCGGGGTAAGGGTCGAGAAAACCAGCGGCGTGGAGATTTCTCGAATGGCGAGCCGGACCGCCCGGACCGGGCTTTCGCCGGCATCCCGGTGCAGGACGATGTTTTCAATCACCACGATGGCATCGTCGATGACCAGCCCGATGGCAGCGGCGAGGCCGCCCAGGGTCATGAGATTGAAACTTTGGCCGATAAGGGAAAGGAACAGCACGGCGACCGCGATGGTAACCGGAATCACCATGCCGGCGACGATCGAGGCGGAGGTGTCACGCAGGAACAGGAACAGGATCAGGCAGGCCAGCGCCAAGCCGATGAGGATGGCGTCGCGGACTGATTTGATGGACTCGCGCACCAGTTGCGACTGGTCGTAGAAGGGAGTAAGCGTCACGCCCTTGGGGAGGGTTTTCTGGAGGGCGGCAATCTCCGTTGCCACTGCATTGGCGACGGAAACGGTGTTGCTGGTGGGCTGGCGCGCGATGTTGAGCAGCACGGCGGGCTTGCCGTTCGCGGTGACGATGGTGTAGACGGGCAGCACGCCGTGCTCGATTTGGGCGACGTCGCTGACCCGCACGGGCGTGCCGCCGGCGGTGGACTTGACGGCGAGCTGGCCGAGCCCCGCTGCGTCGTGGGCCTGCGCGCCGACCAGGCCGAGGATGAGCTTATGGTCAGCCTCGTACAAGCCGGGCGAGTCGATCATGTTGGATTGGTCGACGGAGTTGGTCAGGTCCAGGATGGTGACGCCTGCGGTCTGCATACGGGCCATGTTGGGCACCAGGTGGTACTCCGGCTCCTGCCCGCCCTGCACGGTGACAGTGCGGACGCCCGCGACGCGGTTCAAGGGCGGCTTGAGCTGGTAGGTGGCCATCTCCCACAGGTCGGTTTGCGCCATGGTGTCGGACTGCAGGGCGTAGGCGATGATGGGGAATGTGGCAAAGGTAAGCCGATTGGTGGTCACCACGGCGGTGGGTGGCAGCTGCTGGCGTATCTTGCCGATTTCCGCGTTCACCAGCAGGAGCGCCTGCTCCATGTCGGTGTTCCAGTCGAAAAACAGGTCGACCTCGGCGGAGCCTCGGCTGGTGGTGGAGCGGACCGAGGCCAGGCCCGGGATGATGTTCATTGCGTTTTCAAGCGGGCGGGTGACCGTGACCTCGGTCTGCTCGATGGGAGTCACGCCATTGTCGATGCCGATGACGATGCGGGGGAAGTTGGTGTTGGGGAAGACGGAAATCGGCAGCTTCAGCGCCAGGTACACGCCCCCGATGGTGAGCAGCGCGAGAAAAAAGAAGATGGGTCCGCGCAGGCGCTGGAGCCAGAAGGAGTCTTCTCCGGAGTAGCGCTGCGGCGCGGGTGAAATGTGGGGCGCTGCGATCATTTCGGTTTGCTCGGGCATGGCCATCAGTCCTTACCCGCGCCCTTGCCGGCATCGCTTTCGGCTGCCGCTGTGGTCACCTTGGTGCCGTCGTCGAGCCCGTAAGCGCCGGTGGTGACGACCATGTCGCTGCCGGCGAGCCCGGCCGCGATCTGCGCATTTCCGTCGTCGGTGATGCCCACCTTGACCGGGCGACGGTGGGCGGCCCCGTCCGTGCCCAGCAGCATGACGTACTTGCTGCCGTCGGGCGCGGTCTGCAGCGCCTCGGAAGGGATGGTCAGCGCGTCCTGAACGGTGCGGCCGGTGAGGGCCGTGTGGACCGGGGTGCCGACCTTGAAGCGACCGTCGCGGTTGTCCAGCCGCACCCAAACCTCCAGCGTGGTGGAGCCGGGGTCGAGCGCGGGGCTGACGAGCGAAATGCGCGCGGGCACGGGATCGTTAAAGCCGGGCAGGGTGACGGTGGCGCTGTCGCCTACTTTCACCTGCTGAGCGGCGGCCTGGGCCAGGTGTACCTTGGCCAGCAGGGCGGTTGTGTCCATCACGGTTACCAGCGGCGCGCCGGCCGCGGCGGTTTCTCCCGCGAACAGCGGCCGGTCGGTCACCACGCCTGCGATCGGGCTGCGGATCTCGGAAAAAGAGACCTGCGCCTCCGCGCCCAGGTACTTGCCCTCGGCGCTTTGGGCGGCGCCCTTGGCCTGCTCCAGAGTGGCCTGGCGGCTCACAGCTTCCAAAGACTGTTGGTGCTGGGCGGCGACGTCGTAGGCGGCCTGCGCCTGCACCAGCGTGGCGCGCGAGGTGTCCAGGTCGCGGCCGGGGATGGCCCCTTGCTGGAACAGCTTTTCCCGGGCGGCAACGATGCTTGCGTCCAGGTCGCGAGTGGCCTTGGCCTGGGCGACGTCCAGGCGGGCGCGCTCGGTTTCCTCCGGCACCTGCGCGCCGCGTGTGCTCTGATACGAGGCTTGGGCTGCGGTGTACGTGCCGCGAGTGTCGACCGCGGCGGCTTGGAGGTCGCGGTTCTCAAGCGAGACCAGCAGCTCGCCGGCGTGGACGCGCGAGCCGCGCTGCACGTAGAAGCGGCGCACCGGGGCGGAAATGCGAGGCGAAACGGCGGCCTGAGCCAGAGGGGAAAGCACGGCGTCGGCCAGGATGTGATCGGAGATGGCGCCGCGTTGCGGGTGGGCCGCCTCGACGTGCACGGTCGGGGTCGGGGTGGCCTCGGCGCCGCCCTTGCCGCAGCCGGAAAGCAGCGCCAGCGCGGCGCATAGGGCGGTCGCCGGCACCCAGGTCTCAAACGCAAACCGTGAGGCGCTGGTGCTTTCAGCGGCATCGCGCCAATGCTTGGGTGTTGTGGTGTTCACAGGGCCCCCGTAAGAGTTTGTAGGCTGGTGAGAGCTTGCCGATAGCGTGTGTCGCCGTCGATGCGCGCGGATTGGGCGGTGTAAAGGGAGGTTTCGGCGTCGACTACTTCGAGCGCCAACGCTTCGCCGCTCGCGTAGCGCATTTTGGCCAGCCGTAGGCTTTCCTCCGCCGTGCGCACCGTGGTGTCGAGCGAGGCGAGCTGGTCGCGGGCGGTTACGGCTTCCGCGTAGAGCTCCTGGAGGTTGACGATCAGGCGGCGCTGGGCCGCGGTCAGCGCGACCCGTCCGGCGTCGCGGCGCACCTCGGTCTGCTTGATACGGCGCTCGGTCGCGAGCCAGTCCCAAATGGGGATATTGACCGTACCGCTGATGGAGTAGCCCAGGTTGAGCGGCTTAATGCCGGCGGTTTCCGGGGTGGCGCGGCTGTATTTTGCAAAATCGGTCGCGTCGATGCCGTAAGCGAAATTCAGGCTTACGTCCGGCAGCAGGGCGGCCTTGGCGGCCAGCACGTCGGCGTCGTTCTCGCGCATCGCGGCCATGGCGCTCGAGAGCTCCGGGTTGCGGCGGCGCGCGGCAGCTTCCACGTCGGCCATGGCGGGCAACACGGGCGCGGGCGACGGCTCGACGGTAAAGGGCGTAAGCGGGTCCGTGAACAGGAGCACGGCCAGCTCCAGCCGCGCGCGATCGCGGGCCAGCACGCCGTCGCGCAGGTCGCGCTCCCGCTGCTCGAGCGTCAGGTCGGCTTTCACCACGTCGGCATGCGCGGCTTCCCGGGCGGCTTCGCGCTCTTGTGTCAGCTGCACAAAGCCGGCTGCCTCGTCGCGCGCGCTTTGGAGCACGGCCAGGCGGCGCTCGCCGGCGGTGACGCCGAAAAACAGATTGGCTACCGCGGCTGCCAGGCCGCGTCGCGCGACTTCCAGCTCCGCGGCGGTGCGCGCGGCCGTGGCGTCGGCCAGGTGGATGCCGGCGACCTGCGCGAGCCCGGCTGTTTCCGTAATCGACGCCTGGCTCACATACTCGTGGACCGAGTTGTTCGCGACAAAGACGATGGGCGGCAGTGAAACGTTTTGCCCGTTGCTCCGAATGCCGTTGGGCTGCGTGTACAGGACGTTGTTGTTGTACACCACGCTCGGCAGCAGACCGGTGCGGGCGATGCCGCGACCCAACGAAGCGACCTTGGCCTGGGCCCGCGCGAGGGCAAACGTGGGCTCGTTGGCTTCCGCGCGGCGGATCGCCTCGGGCAGCGTGATGGCAACGGAACCCTGGGCGGGCGCGCTTGCGGCGGTCTGGGCGAGCAGCATCGCCGGCGCCGCGAGAGAAGCAACTAACGCGAGCCGCACGGCCCGGCCGAGGGCGGCGTGCAAGGGGAGCGGAGCAGTGTGCATCGCTCCCTAGTCTAGGGCCTGAAACTTAATCCCGGATGAAGTTTTCAACCGGTGGTGCGCAGCCCGGCGGAGATACCGTTGATGGTGCTCGCGATGGCTCGGTTCGTCTCCGGGGTGTCCTCGCCCGCGCGCTTGCGGCGCAGCAGGTCGACCTGAATCAGCGAAAGCGGGTCGACATAGGGGTTTCGCAGCCGTATGGAGCGGGCCAGCACGGGGTTGTTTTCAAGCAGCTCCGATTGCCCAGTGACCGCGAGAACCGCTTCGAGGGTGCGCGTGAACTCTGCCCGAAACTTGCCGAACACGCGTTCGCGGGCTTCCGCATCAGGCATGAGCGAGGCGTACAGCGCGGCGATCCCGAGGTCGGCTTTGGCGAGGGCGACCTCTACATTGCGGATCAGGTCGATGAATAGGGGGAACTCGCGCATCATCTCTTGAAGGCGGTCGAGGCCGTCGGGCTTCTCCCTGTAAAAACTGAGCGCATGACCCACGCCGAACCAGCCCGGGATGAGCAGGCGGCTCTGTGTCCATCCGAAGACCCAGGGAATGGCGCGCAGGCTCTCAAACGAGCGCTTGCCGCCCCGCCGCGCGGGCCGCGAGCCGATCTTGGCGTGCTCCAGCTCGGCCATGGGGGTCGCGGTTTCGAAAAAGTCGAAGACCTCGGGGTCGTCCAGGATTCCCTCGCGATAGAACGTCAAGGCTGTGTCCGAGAGCGCCTCGAACGCCTGTTCCCACTCGCGCTTGAGTTCGCCGGTTTGGTGGCCGCCCGCACGCAGATTCGGCCGCGCCAGCGCATCGAGCGAGGCCGCGATCATCAGCTCCAGATTGCGCTCGGCCAGCACTGTGTCGCCGTACTTCCAGTTCAGGACTTCACCCTGCTCGGTGATGCGGATTTCGCCGTCGAACGAGTCAAGCGGCTGCGCATAGATAGCCCGGTGCGTCGGCCCTCCGCCGCGCCCCACAGTCCCGCCGCGGCCGTGGAACAGCCGCAGCGCGATCCCGGCCTCGTGCGCGACCCGGTGCAACGCCCGGTGCGCACGGAAAATCTCCCACGTGCTCGTGAGCATGCCGCCGTCTTTGTTGGAGTCGGAGTAGCCGAGCATCACCTCCTGCACATTGCCCCAGCTCCGCAGCAGCTCGCGGTAGGCCGGGTCGGCCCACAGCTCCCGGCACACGTCGGGCGCGTTGCGCAGGTCTTCGATGGACTCAAACAAGGGAACCGGCATCAGGCCCGGATCGCGCTCGCTCCCCGCCGGGTTGACCCCGCTGAAACGCGCCAGCCACAGCACCGCGAGCACGTCTTCCTTCGTGGCCGCTCCCGAAATCACATAAGTGTGAACCGCCTCGGGCGTCGCGCTGCGCTTGACCTCTGCAATCGCGTGAAAGGCGCCGAGCACGTCGAGTGTTTGTGGGCTGAACGGCTTTGGGACCGTGCCGCGCGCCCCTTCCCCGATCTCACCCAGCGCCTGCGTGTGCAGTCGCGCGTGCTGGCGCACATCGAGGGTGTGCAGGTGCAGCCCGAAGGTGCGGGCCTGGAGCAGCAGCGGGTCGACCAGCGCGGCCGCGAGGCGCTCGCCGCGATTGCCGGCCAAGCTCGCGCGCAGCAGGCCGAGGTCGGCGAGGAATTCGTCCGCATTCGCATACGCGGGCAGCGAGGCGAGCGCGGCTTCCAGCGTGTCCGGCTCGCCCGCGGGCGCGCCCAGGGTGTTCGCCAGCCGCGCGCCCATGCAGGCGGCAAAGCGCCGGTAGGTTTCAAACTCAAAGTGCGCGGCAAACCGGTCGTCCCCATCCTGAATCGAGCTGAAATAGCGCCCAATTTGAGCGAGCAGCTCGGGCGAAACCCCGGCCTGCTGCGAGGAGCTGGTGAGCAGGCTTATCAGCCGCTGCACCCCGGCCTCGTATTCGCGCAGCAGCCGCGCGCGCGCATCGCCGATCGCCTCCAGCGTCACCGCGGGCGTCACATACGGATTGCCGTCGCGATCACCGCCGATCCACGACCCGAACCGCAGCAGCACCGGCATCTCCGCCAACTCCAGCGGAGCGCCATACTCGCTCGCGAACGCGTCGGACAGCTCCGCGTACAAGGGCGCGAGCGTGGCAAAGATGGAAACCTCGTAGTAGTCCAGGCCCATCTTGATTTCGTCGGCAACTGTGGGGCGGCGGCTCCGAACCTCATCGGTCTGCCACAGCGAGGTGATCTCCGCGGTCAGCTCCGCCTGCAGCCGCCCCAGCTCTTCATCGGCCAGCGGGATGCGGTCCAGCGCCTGGAGCAGCTCGCCCATGCGCCGCCGCTTGAACAGCACCGACCGTCGGGCAATCTCGGTCGGATGCGCCGTAAACACCGGCGTAATCACGATTTTCCGAAGCTGCTCAAGCGCCTCCTCGACCGGAATCCCCGCCTCGCGCATCGCCCGCAGCGTCCCCCGAAACGACCCGCGCTGGGCCGCCGCCGCCCCCGAAATCTGCGCGGCGGTGCGGCGGCGCTTACGGTGGTTGGTTTCGGCCAGGTTTGTGAGCTCAAAGTAAAAGGCGAAGGCGCGGGAAAGCCGGTAGAGCTCGTCCGTCGGAAGCCGGCTCACGCCCAAAACTGTTTTCTGCAGCCGCTGTTCGGCCTTGTGCAACTCGCCCGCGGTCTGCTCCTCGCGCCGAGCGATGGCATCGAGTCGCAGCTCTTCTACCCGCGCAAACAGGGCGTCGCCGGCCTGCTCGCGCAGAACCTCGCCCAGCAACATCCCCAGCGAGCGCACATCCCGTCGCAGCGGCGCTTCCTTCCGCTCCTGCGAGCGCGCCACCAGCTCCGCCAGGCGGCCAAACCAGCTGTCAGGCTTCCAAAGAGGAGCGTCCATGCCCTTGATTATGCCTGAGCGATTCCCCTGCGGGGTCGTCACCCTGCGTCGACTGTTGCCTAGCCGCAAACGTCCGGCCGAAGCGCTCCACCCGCGCCTGAGCCGCCGGCGATCGCTCGATCACAGCTTCCGTGTTCTTGAAAAATTCCGGCGAGTGCTTGCGAAGCTCCGGAAGCAAGGGCAGGAGCTTGCCATAAAAGAAAAAGGGCTCGCTGTTGCAATCCACAAAGAAATCAACGTCGAGCGCGCCGTGCAAAACAAATGAGGCTGCCATCTCCCAGTAGGAAAGGACCTGGTTGAAGTACCCGCTTTCCTTCGCCTGCCCGTCGGCAAACAAAGCGAAAACCTCATCCGCCCCGTTCGGCCAAAAGGTTCGCGCCAGCCATGTGCGCGCCTCGCGCATCACGGCCTCTGTGCGTAGTTCGTATAGCTTCAGAATCAGCTGCGCTTGTTCAGTGCTGGCGAGAGAATTTGTCATGTGACGGAAAAGCTCCGGCTCCAGCTTACACGCTTGAAGGCGCCGAGCCGACGGCGACAAGAATGTACAGCGAAGAACATTGCATTGATGCTCTACCGCCCAATCCACTACTCAGCAATGAATACGGGTGCCCCACGTCTCGCTTGCGGGGTCCCCGGCGAGCGATTTTTGCTCGTTGGGGTGGCTTAGACGTGGGTTTTCGCGGGACAAAGCCCACGACCGCATTTGGAACTGCACACCGCTAAAGGAAAACCGCTTTAAACCAGCGACGCTTGCTCCTCCACCTGCAGCATCAGCTCCTCCCACTCCGCCGTAAGCGCAGCCTGCTCGGCCCGGAGCTGGGCGAGTTGCGCGGCGAGGCGTTGGGTCTCCTCGGCGCTTGAGAAGTTGGCAAGCTGCCCTTCGGTCACGGCAATAGCCGCCTCGCAGCGCGGAACTTCCTCCTCCACCCACTGCAGCCTGTCCTGCATCTGCCGCAGCTTGATGGGGTTGACCTTTTTCGCGCGTGCGGCGGATTCAACAGGCGCGGCCGGAATGGCCGAGGCAGCGGGCTCGCTTTGCGCACGATGGCCGTTGCCGTTCGTGCTCGGGGCCGGGCCGGATTTCCCGGCAGCGGGAACCGGCGCCGACGCAGCGCTCAGCCCCTTCCGGTAAAGGTAGTCCTCATAATTGCCGGGGTACACGTGCACATGCCCATCCTCAACCTCAAACACCCGCGTCGCCGCCCCATCGATGAAATATCGATCGTGCGAGACAAAAATCACGGTGCCCTGGAAGTGGCTCACAGCATCCAGCAGCACATCCTTCGCCCGCATATCCAAGTGGTTCGTCGGCTCGTCGAGCAGCAGGAAATTCGCCGGCGACACCAGAATCTTCGCCAGCGCATACCGGTTGCGCTCGCCGCCCGAAAGCACCCCCAACGGTTTGAACACATCGTCACCCGTAAACAGAAAGCAGCCCAGCAGCCCGCGCAGCTCCGCATCGGCCACGCACGGCGCAATTGCGCTGATGTCGTCCAGCATCCGCGCCGCCGGATCCAGCACCTTGTACTGGTCCTGCGCGAAAAACTCCGGAAGCACATTGTGCCCCAGCCTTAAAACGCCCGCGCTCGCAGGCTCCTGCCCGCTCAGCAGCCGCACCAGCGTCGACTTCCCCGCCCCGTTCGCTCCCACCAGCGCAATGCGGTCCCCGCGCTCGATCGTAAAGTCCACCCCGCGCAGCACCTGCTTGGGCCCGTAGTCCTTGTGCAGCCCTTCAACCGACACCACAGTCCGCCCCGAAGCCTGCGGCTGCGGAAACGTAAAGTGGATCGCCGACTCCTCCTCGGGAATCACGATGCGCTCGATCTTGTCAAGCTCCTTGATGCGGCTCTGCACCTGCTTGGCCTTCGTCGCCTGATAGCGGAAGCGGTTGATAAACGCTTCAAGGTCCTCGATGCGCTCGCGCTGGTTCTTATACGCGGCTTCGAGCTGCGTCCGGCGGTCCTGCCTCTGCTGCTCGTACTTGGCGTAGTTGCCGGTGTAGAAATGCAGCCGCTTGTTCCACACCTCCACAATCTTGGTCGCGGTCACGTCGATGAAGTAGCGATCGTGCGAAATCAGAATGAACCCGTTCGGATAACCCCGCAGATAGCCCTCCAGCCACGTGCGGGTCTCAAGATCGAGATGGTTGGTCGGCTCGTCCAGCAGCAGCAGGTTGGGCTTTGCCAGCAGCAGCTTGGCGAGCGCGATGCGCATCTGCCAGCCGCCGGAAAACTCCTCGGTCTGTCGCGCCCAGTCGGACTTGGAAAAGCCGAGCCCCGAGAGCACCGCGCCCACCTGCGCGTCCAACACGTAGCCGTCGTGCGCATGGAAGCGAGACCCGAGCGAGGAAAACCGCTCCGCCGCTGCCGCATATTCCGCGCTCGCCGGGTCCAACTCCGATAACTTCCCGGAAAGCGTTTCGAGCTCTCGCTCCATCCCGCGCAGTTCGTCGAACACACTCAAGCACTCGTCGAATACCGAGCGCCCCGCCAGCGTCAATCCATCCTGCGGAAGATAGCCGATGCTGGTTCCGCGGACACGCCGCAGGCCGCCGTAGTCCAACGTTTCCAGCCCCGCTAGAACTTTCATCAAGGTCGATTTACCGGTCCCGTTCGCGCCCACCAGCGCCGTGCGCTCCGTGCCGGTGATCAGCCAGTTCGCGTGTTCAAACAGGAGCTTGTGGCCATAGCGTTTTCCGGCGTCCGCGAGTTGCAACATGAGGCTATTCTACGAGGCCCCCGCCGCGCGAATCTGCCGCTCTATGTCGGCCAGCGTTTTCGCCGGCAGTTCCGGCATCGCGCCTGCCTGGCCGGCGACCCAAGCGCCCCAACGGTTAGCCGCCTCGCTCTGGACGGCAAGCGGCGCGCCAAGGAGCCGGTGTACGGCAAGCGCAGCAGTGAAAGCGTCCCCGGCGCCCACCGTGTCCACGACTACGGCGGCGATTCCGGGATGGCGCACGACCTCGTCCCGCGTCACCAGCAGGCTGCCATGCGCGCCCAAGGTCACGGCCACCAGATCCAGGCCTCCATAGGCCGCGAGCAGGCGGCGCGCGGCGGCCGTCATCGCCGCTTGCCGGTCGTAGGAGTGCTGCTCGGCTGTTTCCAAGCCTGTTAGGCGCAGCACCAACGGCATTTCTCCCTCGTTCAGCTTCAGTACCGTCGCTTGTGCAAGCGACCTTTGCACCGCTCCCGCGGTGTAAAAAGGCGCGCGCAGGTTTACGTCGAAAATGCGCGAGCATTCCGGTCGGGTTTCGGCGAGGAAGGCCCGAATCGTTTGCTCGGAACGAGGATCGCGCTGCGCGAGGGTGCCCCAGCAGACCGCGTCGGCGCGATGGGCCAGCTGCTTCCATTTCCCGGTTACCTGCAGCGCATCCCAGGCCACCGGAGCGTGAATGGTGTACGTAGGCTGGCCATCTTCGATGAGCACGCAAACAGAGCCGGTCGGCAGGTCCGCATCGGTCTGGAGAAAACGCGTGTCGACCGGCAGACCGGCGAGCTGCCGGCGGGCTGCTTCGCCGGGTTCGTCGGCCCCCAAGCGGCTGGCGAGGATGCCGTGAACGCCCAAACGCGATGCCATCACGGCAAAGTTGGCGGGCGCGCCGCCAAGCCGCCGACCGCCCGGCAACTCGTCCCACAGCAGCTCGCCCAGGCCCACGACCGCCAAATCGCGCGGGAGCTTCACGGCTGCATTCCCAGCGACGAGACCGCGTCCGCGGGGGGCGCGGCGAGGAACTGTTCAAACCTGAGGGCAACGCCGTTGGTCCAGCCGAAGCCGATGACGTTCTGCTTGTAACCGGCGCTAACCTGCACGTCCGCGTTGCCGGCCTCCACGTTGTACTTCTCCCGGATCGTTTCATCGGCTTTGAAACCGGTTTCGACGGTCTCTAGAAAACGTCGAGCAGCGGTTCGCGCTCGGGCGTCGGCCCCGGCCCGCTCCAACCCCGCAACCGCGAAATATGTGGTGGGCGCCCAGCCGAACGGCGCATCCCATTGCACGCCAGTATCGACCGTGCTGGTAAGTACGCCTCCCGGTTTTAGGAACAGCCCTAGGTTTGCCGCAACCGCCTTCGCCTGCTCAGGGGCGGCCGCTCCGGCCCACAAAGGATAGAAAGCGGTTACATACTTGTAAGTGGATTGAGTGCGGGTCATGTAGTTATAATCGAAATACATCCCGCTTTGTGCGTTCCAGAGATACTTGCCGATCGCGTTCCTGCGGCCAGCTGCTTGCTTACTCCACTCGGCCGCCTCCGAAGGCTTTCCGAGATGCCTTGCTATCCAAGCTAAGTCGAGTTCGTACTTATATAACAGAGCATTCAGGCCGACAGGCGCGAACTGCTGCGCGCTCCCGGAAAAAGGGCCAAAGCGGAAGCTGGTATCAAAGCCGGATTCCCGCATCGCGCGATCGCCCTCATAAAAAGAGCGAGAAAGCCACTTCGTGCCCACATGCGCCTGCGCGCACACCTCGGAGTGTTCCCCAGTTGCGGTCACGTCGCAGCTGGCGTGGGCAAGCGCGGCGGCCTGCTCGGGTGTGGGAGCAGCTCCAGCCGCGAGATCGGGGCCTTCCACTAAGTACTCAGGATGTGTTCCCGGGTGTGCGAGCAACCATCGGATAATATCCGGATAATACGTGCTGGCATCCGCCATTTCCGGTACTGGGCCTTCCCCTAAGTCATGGTACCGCGCCAAACCCGTATCTCCGGCAGCGTGTTCGGGGCTGACCCAGAGAGCGTGGTCGCGGGTTGCGTACCGGTACGCGGTCGCGAGCCAAGCGTCTGCTTGCGAGTGCGCCTGGGGGGTCGCGCTTACTTCGGCGTCGTAAATCAATCGGATCATCGAGGACAGCAGGGGCGGCTGAGAACGCGTCAGGAAATAAGTCCGATTCGCGTTGAGTAAGTTTCCATAATGCTCGATTTCAAAGAAGAAGTTCTCGACCATTCCACGCGCCAGATCGAGGCGCTCGTCATGCAGCAGCCCGAGCAGGATGAAGTAGCTGTCCCAGCCGTACTGCTCATTGAAGCGGCCGCCTGGAACCACATAGGGGTTGGGTAGGTAGAGCAGCCCGGGCGTCGAAATCGCGGACGGCATTAAAGCGCCCGGGCGATCGATGCGCTTGGGCAAGTGCTCGACGCGCACCCCGCAAGCCGTGCGCAGCGCATGCACGGTTTCCGGCTCCGGCAGCTCCGCAGGCAGGTACAAAACCGGGGCGGCATTCGTTTTAGGATCCACGAGCGACTTGCACTCCGTCATGGAGCGCTCAAGTTGGGTCCAGGACGCGTGAATGTAACGGTCGAAGGGTGCCGGTGGCGCCTGGGCGTATGCCGCGCCACCCAGAACAACCGTGAGAAGTGTGAGTACTGCGGTGCGGACGCTCACCGGTTGTCGATTCTTCCAAGGGGAGGCCGATATCAAGGCGTGGCTCCTTCCGGGCGATAGTAAACGAAAGCGCGTCTATCTGCCTCGGTCTCTGCTTGCTCGATTAGCCGTTGGACGTTCGGGAGAGGGGCTCCGCCGCGAACGTATACTCGGTGTGTATGCATTTGGAACGCATCCTTGCGAGTACACGGGCTACGGTGGCGGAACGCAAGCAGCGCGTCCCGGTGGAGGAGCTTGATCGTCTCGCCTCGCTCCACTTCCCTCGAGGTTTCGCGCGTACGCTTCGCAATCGGGCGTTCGATGGCCCGGCGATTGTGGCGGAGATCAAGAAGGCTTCCCCCTCTAAGGGTCTGATTCGCCCTGATTTTGACCCGCCTACGCTTGCTCGACAGCTCCGCGCAGCCGGCGCAAGCGCGTTTTCCGTGCTGACCGACGAACCGTTTTTCCAGGGAAGCCTGGAGTACTTGGAACAGGTTTCTGAAGCCGGAGGGGTGCCGTGCCTGCGCAAGGACTTTATCGTCGACCCTTATCAGATCCGGGAAGCGCGCGCGCATCGCGCCGACGCCATCCTGCTGATAGCCGCCGCACTGACCGATGCGGAACTCGCTCGGTTTACGGAAGAAGCGCATAGGATCGAGCTGGACGTCCTATGCGAGGTGCACACGGCTGAAGAGCTGGCCCGCGTGCGGGACCTCGGCTGCGACGCCTATGGGGTGAACAATCGCGATCTTCGGAGCTTTGAGGTGAGCCTTGAAACCTCGCTCGATCTGGCCGGGGATCTTCCTCCCGGTGCCGTCCACATCGCGGAAAGCGGCATCCGGACGCGAGCCGATATCGACGTGCTGCGCGGAGCAGGCTTCCACGCTTTCTTGATTGGCGAAGCGCTCATGCGCGAGCGCGATCCTGGCGCCGCTCTCGCCGAATGGCTCGAACCTTCCGTGACGCGCTGAGGGCTGCGATGAAACCTTTAACCGGCGCGAAAGGCCGCCTATGGGTCAAGATTTGCGGCACAACCAGTCTCGAGGATGCGCAGTGCGCTGTCTCGGCAGGCGCCGACGCCCTTGGTTTTGTATTCGCGCCTAGCTCTCGCCGAGTAACCGGCGCGCAGGTTGCGGCCATCACCGCGCATTTACCGACAGCGATCGAAAGCTACGGCGTTTTCGTGCATCCGGAGTTTGCGGACGTAATGAAAACGGTCGAACACGCAGGCCTGAGCGGGGTTCAGCTGCATGCCTCCGACGACCCCACGCTCGCCCGTCGGTTGCGCGATCGGTTCGACGCCTTATCGTCCGGCAAATATATAAAAATACTGCGCGTTATTCACTACCCGGCAAACGGCGAGGGGTTTGGAGCAAAGCTGGGAGCAGCGGCGCAGGATCTCGCTGCGGATGGTGTTCTTGTGGATTCTCGTGCCGGAGCAGCCCAGGGCGGAACAGGCCTGCGTTTTGACTGGCGGCAAGCCAAAAAAGCATTTATTGGAGGTCCTCCTCACACAAAGCTCATTGTTGCAGGCGGGCTAACGCCGGAAAATGTGGCAGAGGCGATCGCAACGCTGCGCCCTTGGGGGATCGATGTGGTGACCGGGGTCGAAGCAGAGCCTGGGCGCAAAGACCCGGCTCGCGTGCGCGCTTTTCTCGACCGCGCCCGGGCCGCCTCCCATGAGCAAGCCTCAAAGTCCATGACATAGGCGAGCCCGGAATTCTCTCCGAGTTTTGCAGCAGTATTCATCTAGAGCAATTTCACAGCTGGTGTAATCTGATCGTGGCGATTGTCCGCGGCACACATAAGGATGGCGCGAGCCTATGATGATGACCTGCGTCGGAAGCTGCTGGAAGCTCGGGCGCGTGGCGGTGCAGGGCTCAGAAAGCTGGCGATCCGGTTTGGGGTAAGCCACAGCTGGGCGCAGAAGGTGGTGCGCCAGAGTAAGCGCACCGGGCAGGCGGAAAGGGTGCGGCACAAGCCCGGTCCGTGCTCGCGCATGAGCGCCGAAGTGGCCGCCTTTATCCGGGCCGAGGTGGATCGAACCTCGGACCTTACGCTTGTGGCTTTGCAGCAGCGCTTGCTGGAACAGAAAGATGTCCGGTTCAGCATCGGACGGCTGTGGGCGCTGCTGCGCCTGCTCGGGCTGCGGCTTAAAAAAAGTCGCTCCACGCCCGGGAGCGCGACACGGAGCAGAACCGCGAAAAGCGCCGGCACTACCTCGACGCGATCCGCTCGACCCCGCCGGAAAGGTTGATTTACCTGGACGAAAGCGGCCTGACCACCTCCATGACCCGGCTCTACGGGCGCGCTTACAGAGGCGCCCGCCTCCGGGAAGCCACGCCCGGCGGACACTGGAAAATCCTCACCATCCTGGGCGCCATGAGCACGCAAGGCATGGTCGCGGCCATGACCATCGAAGAACCCACGGACAGTGACATCTTCCTCGCTTACCTGGACCGCTGCCTGTGCCCCCGGCTGCGGCCGGCGACGTGGTCGTGGATGGATAACCTGAGCGCTCACAAAACCGCCGGGGTCCAAGAGCGGATCGAGGCGGCCGGCGCCCGGCTGCTCTACCTGCCGCCCTACTCGCCCGATCTAAACCCCATCGAAAAAGCCTGGTCCAAGCTCAAAACCTTGCTCCGCGCCACCAAGGCCCGCACCCGGGAAGCGCTTGAACAGGCCATCACCGAGCTGCTCCCACAGATCACTCCGGACAACGCCGCCGCTTGGTTTCGCAAGCGCCTAGGCTAGATCACAGTAGATGTGAAAATGATTTAGAATTGGCCCGGACCAAGGCACTAACGATCGCACGGCCACACGGCGGACCTTGATCCGCAACCGATCTCACGCTATGCAGTTCAGAGCAGTACGCTCGGTGTCTTTATTTTCGAGTGAGCTCCCGGCGGCAGCATTGCTGGCTACTTCGGTTCGCGCATCGACCTCCTGCCATGCTCCGCGGACTTCTAGAAGCAAACTGGAAGCGCGTTCCAGGATGGATTCGTCCTGCGTAAACTGCGCCCGGAGCAGTTCCCGGCGCAGGTATTCGTAAAAGCGTTGGAGATTGAGGGCTGTTTGGCCGCCGTGCTCGCAATCCACAAGGCTGTTGAGCTGCATCAGAACGGAGAATCCGTGCCTCAGCTGGACGGCTCGCTCCTCAATGTCGCGCCGCCGCATCGCTCCGATCGCACGCTGAATATCTCCGGCCAACGTGTCGTAAAGCGCGATTACAAGTCCAACGACGGAAGCTTGCTGGGCGGCGGCGCGGCGGTAAGCCAGTGCCGGAAGGGTGGGCATCATCCGTTACTCCCTGAAGTGTTCTGGCCCAGCAGCACCTGCGTTTGCTTGATTTTTTGCGGCAGCTGCTGGAGGGCAATGTTGGCGTTGTTGTATTCGGTCGTGAGGACGGTCTGCTGAGTGGCGACGTACAGTTCAAACGTGTTTGTCTGGGTCGCCAGGTCCTGGTATTCGCTGCTGATGCTTTTCAGGTCGACGCTGAAAGCGCCCTGGGAAGAATCGGTATAGCGGTTGAGCGTGCCGATCAACGTGGACGCAAACCCGGGAGTCGAGCCGCTGCCCTGAAAGAAGCTCTGAACGCCCTTGTAATTGCTCGAAAGCGCCGAGTTCAGCGTCGCCGCGTTGAGGGAAAGAGTGCCGTCCTGCTGGGTGGAGATGCCGAGCGACTGCAAGGTCGACAGAGTGCCGGAGCCGATGCTCACGTTGGCGGCGCTGAGCACGTCACTCTGCAGAGCGCGAGCAGAGCTGTCCGAGCCGAGCACGCCTTCTGAGCCGGTTCCCGCGTTGTAGGTAAACTGTGTCTTAAGGTCATTGATGATGGCGTTGTACGCGCTGACGAAGCTGGCGACAGCCGAGCCGATCGTACTTGTGTCGGGCGATATCGAAATTGTGGATGCGGTGGCGGCGGCGCTTTGAAGATTGAGCGTCACCCCGGCGATCGCGCCTGTAACAGTGTTGGTAGCGCTGCTGACGGGGACGCCGTCGACGTGAATGGACGCGTCCGCTCCCGTGATGGAATGCGTGAATGTGAGGGCACCGGGGCGCCCCGGGCCGCTGGTAACGGAAAAGTCCGCGGCTGCTCCTGAGTTATTGGCGACCAGGGAGAGCCTTGCTCCGTTTGCGTCATTGACGACGGTTGCGTTTACGCCAAGGTTCGCGGCGTTGATGGCGCCTACGAGCTGGTCCAGGGTGTTGACGCCGCGTCCCGTCGTGAAGGTCGTCGTGGCACCGCCCACGGTGATGTTGTACGAACCATTACCAAGATTGGTAGAGCTGCTGGCAACCTCATTTGAGTACCAGGAATCGGTTGTCGCAAGACTGTTGACCAACACTGTATGGCTGCCCGATACGGCCCCCGAAGAGGCTGTCGCTGTGACAACACCCGCGTTTGAGGAAGCAGTGGAAAGCGCACTGAAAGCGCCGGAGATATCGCTCAAGGATTGCAGGGAGCCCGTCAGGGATGACGCTTCACTATCGAGCTGCTGAAGCGCGCTGGCCTGGCTGTTTAAGGTGGTTTGCTGCGCCTGCCACGCGCGTTCCGGGGCCCGCTCCGCATAGATAACCGAGGCCACGGCGGAAGTGACGTCCAAGCCGCTGTTGCCGTTGTTGAGCGAGCTTAAAAGCGAGCTCAGGGCCGAAGTGGACGCGGTGCTCATCGCGAGGTCTCCTCTTGCAATATGCGTGAAAATAAAGCGATAGCGCAAACGGTAAATAATGCTTTGGCAGGCAGCGTTACGCGAGCGACCCGTTGTGCCGGTTCTTACGGTCGAGCCCGAGTAAGCCAGGGCTGGTTTGCCCTGGACGCTCCGCTTACCAGAGTATCGAGAAGCGAGTGACAGGTACTTACTGCCACTCGCTTTCATGGTTACTGCAGCAGCTTCAGAACCGACTGCGACTGTTGGTCGGCCTGCTGCAGGGCCGAGATACCGGTCTGCTCCAGAACCGAGTACTTGGTGTCGTTCGCCACCGTCTGCCCGATGTCGGCTGAGGTGATGTTGCTGGAAGCGCTGGCCAGGTTTTGCGACTCAGCCGTATCCACAGCAGATGCGGCTTGAAGCTGCTCGACATTGGCGCCGAGGGTGCCGCGCTGGGCGGAAACCGCTGCGATTGCATTCGTAATGGCGGTCAGCTCCTGCGTGGCCTGCGAGGCGCTGGTAAAGCCACTAGTGGACAGAGTCAGTGCAGCCGAACTGGCGGCGCTAACCGAAATCGTGAACGCGTTGGCTCCGGAAGTCGTGCCATCACCGGTGAAGACACTGAACGTCAGAACACTTCCTCCGGTTTGGCTGAAAATCGAAGTACCGTTGAAATTGGTAGTTTTATTAATGTTATTAATTTCGCTCTGAATCGCGAGGTATTCGTTGCTGATTGCACTTTGCTGGCTTGGGGAAACGTTGCTGTTTCCGTCTTCCGTGGCGAGCGTAACAGCGCGGTTCAGGAGCGCGGTAATTTGCGAAAGTGCGCCATCGGCTGTCTGAAGCAGGCCGACACCATTGGTAACGTTCTGCGACGATTGATTCAGCGCAGCAACGTTCGCGTTGAGACCATTCGCGATCGAGAGGCCGGCGGCGTCGTCCGCGCCGGAGTTGATGCGCGAGCCGGAAGACAGCTGCTGAAGGCTCTTGTTGGCCGCGTTGGTGGTGATGTTGAGCTGATTTTCGGCTTGGAGAGCCGAAATGTTGTTCAGGATGCTAAGCATGCGTGGACTGCTCCTTAGTGTAGGTTTGCCTGCACAACCAGATCCGCTCCGCGCGTTGGCTTTGTGCTCCGGCTGGATTGTCTTGCAACCCATCTATCGGCCTTTCGAAAAATCTGTTCAGGGGCGCATTGCTTTTTCTTTTCTTTTTCTTTGAGGTACTGTTACCCGCCCTGGGCAGGTGGTTCTCATGCACTTCTCATCCTCGCCCGATTTGTCGGCACCTGATCGCGATTTTGCAGGCCTAAACCGCCCGAAGGTGGCCACCAACGTGCTCAAACGCAAGCTATGGATTCGATGAACTCAACCACGCCAACCCTGGGCTTGTGCGTGATTGCAAAGAATGGGGCGGAAACGCTTCGGGAGTGTTTCGCGAGCGTTGAAGGCTTGATTGATCGAGCTGTGCTGGTCGACACGGGCTCGTCGGACGACACTGCGGCGATCGCGCGTGCGTGCGGCGCCCAAGTGGTTGAATTTCCTTGGAACAGCGATTTCGCGGCAGCGCGCAACGCGGCGCTTAACGCCATCGACACAGATTGGGTTCTGGTTTTGGACGCGGATGAAGAGCTGCCCCCGGAGGCCTACGCCTGGATACGGGCCGAGCTGGCCAACCCGCGAGCACATGGCTATGTCGTGCCCGTACGCAATTATTTGAAACCCTGGGATGTGCCCCTTACGGGCGTGTTCCCTCTGACGTTGGAGGAGCGTCATCCCCGCGCACAAGATGCTGTCGCATACGTTCACAGCGAAGTGTGCCGGCTGTTCCGCCGCGATCCGGATATCTACTATATGGGGCACGTACACGAGCAGGTCGAGTACCGGATGATGGAGGTGGGCCGATCGATCGGGCGGGGCCCGGTTTTAATACATAACTTAGGCGGGTACCTGATCGAT
>CAXTRW010000013.1:0-29055 GCA_964246765.1 uncultured Acidobacteriaceae bacterium
CAACAGCATCAACGTCACAAAAGCAGCGAGTACCAGTGCGAACATCTTTAGAAATTCGAGCACGACGTAGGAGTCGAGCAGCAGAGGGAAGTGGCTGCGTTCCGCGCTCGCTCGCCCGCGAACCGCGCCCGCGCGAACCTGGGGGCCGGGCGCGGGGCGCCGAAACAGCGAGGCAAAGTCCGGCAGCGCAGGCACAGCCGCCGCCGTCGCGGCCATTCGGCGCAGCAGCAGCAGGCCGCACACGCCGAACAGCGCATTGGCCGCCCACACGCCCGCGAACACCGGAATCTTGTGTTGACGGGCCAGCGCCACCCCGGTCGAGGACAGGAAGTAGTAGACGAAAACCAGCCCGATCGTGAGCACGAAGCCCGCGCTTTTGCCGCCCCGCTTGACGCCGATACCGAGCGGCACACCCACCAGCATCAGCACCAGGCAGGCGAACGGATAGCTGTAGCGCTTGCCGAGCTCGATGGCGTAGTACTGGCCGTTCGGGCCGCCCGAGAGCCGGCGCAGCTCCGCGTTGCCCATGGCGAGCACCGGCGAAAGCGCGTGGGCGGACCGGTCTGTGTCGCCGGCATCCGAAATCAGCGGCAGGTCGGTTTGGCTGAACGTGGAAACGTCGTAGTCGTTCGGGTTGGCAGGGTCGGCCTGCTGTTGGGTTCCGTCGCGCAGGCGCATCAGCACTTCGTCCGCCTTGCTGTTCACGACGGTTGCCGAAGCCGCCGTGGTGATGCGCGGGGTGGTGGGATTTTCAAGGTCGGCGAGGAAAATCCTGCGCCACCGCGACGCGCCGGAGCCTGAGCGCACGTCGTCCACGTACAGAACGATGCTCTTGAAGTCCTCGTAAAATACTCGCGGCTGCACCTCGAACGAGGCCTGCGCGTTGCGCAGCTCGGTTTCCAGGTTGAAGGTGGCGCGCGCCGCCGCCGGCGCGAGGTAGAGCGTGTTGCCCAGGCACACGGCCAAGGCCAGCAGCGCCGGGATGCCGGCGATCCGCAGAAAGCTCCAAACCCCGATGCCGGAGGCGCGCATGGCGGTGATCTCGCTGTCCGCGGCTACCCGGCTGAAGCCCAGCAGCACCCCCACCAGCACCGCCATGGGGATGGTCAGGACCAGAACATTGGGCAGCATCAGCACGACAATCTCAAGCACCGTGCCCATCGAGCTGGTGTTGCGAATCATCAGCTCCAGCAAGTGCGCCAGATGCGGCGTGAACAGCACAAAGGTGAACAGTAGACCGCCAAGCAGCGCGTGTGAGGCTATTTCGCGCAGGAGGTAGCGTGTGAGAATCCGCATCGGGGCAACAGCCTTGAGTCTACAAGAGCGCCCCGTCGTCCTCGCCGGCGCCGTTGGGGATAAATTGATACCCCACGCCGCGCACGGTCCGCAGATACACGGGGTTGGCCGGTTCTTCCTCAATATACCGGCGCAGGCGCACCACGAAGTTGTCGATGGCGCGGGTGTCGGTATCCTCGCGCACGCGCCAAACCTGCTCCAGCAGCTCCGACCGCGGGATGATACGGAACGGGTGGTCAGCCAGGTAGCGCAGGAAATCGGCCTCCATCAGGGTCAGCCGGATGCGCCGGCCCTTGGCCTCCAGCTCCAGCAGAGCGAAGTCGATGGTGCGGCCGTCGAAGCTGTACGCCTCGGGCGCTTTTTCCGGTTCGGCGGGCCGCCCCCACTGCATTCGGCGCAGCAACACACGCAGCCGGGCCAGCAGAAGATTCAGGTCGAACGGTTTGGCGAGGTAATCGTCCGCGCCCGCATCGAGCCCGCTCAGGATGTCCTCGGGCCGCCCACGCGCGGTCAGCATCAGCACGGGGACATAGTTGCCCCCGTCGCGCAACTCTCGGGCTACCGTGAAGCCGTCCTTGCCGGGCAGCATCACGTCCAGCAGCACCGCGTTCCACTCCGCTTCGGCCAGCATCTCCAAGGCGCGCTCGCCATCGTGGGCCAGCGCGACCTCGTAGCCTTCGGCCTGCAGGTTGAACAGCAGTCCTTCGGCCAAGTGCGGCTCGTCCTCCACCACCAGAATCCGGGCCGGCGCGCTCAACGGGCGCTCCGGGTCACCGTTTCCGCGGGAGCGGGCAGGGTGTCGGGCAGCTTCGGCAACCGCAGGGTAAAGGTGGCGCCGTGGCCCTCGCCCCTGCTTGCGGCGGACACGCTGCCCCCGTGCTCCTTTGCAATGGAGCGAACCAGAAACAGCCCCAGCCCGGTGCCCTGGCGTCGCAGCACATCGGGCAGGGGAACGCGATAGAAGCGCCGGAAAATCCGCTTCAGCTGGTCGGCCGGGATGCCCATGCCGCTATCGCTCACCGCGAAGCAGCCCGAGCCGCTTTCATCGGTAAACACGCGCGCCTCCGCGAGCACGCCCGCGGGCGAGTACTTGATCGCGTTGCCCAGCAGGTTGCCGAGCGCGGTGTGCAGTTCATCGCGGCTGCCGTTGATCACCAGCGGCTCCGGCGGCAGCTGGAGCCGCAAAGCCTCGGGCGCGAGATGGTTGCGCTCCCGCGCGCGCCCCACTGCTTCCTCGGCCAGCGCACGCAGGTCCAGCGCCTCAAACGCGTGGGTCCCGCGGCCGCGCTGTATGATCTCGCCCGCCTTGAGCACTTGCTCGACCGTCAACAGCAGGCGGTCGGTGTCTTCCAGCATAATGCGATAAAACTCCCGGCGCTTTTCCTCGGGAACCGGCCTGCGCTCCAAGGTTTCCAGGTACAGGCGAATCGAGGCGATGGGAGTCTTAAGCTCGTGCGTCACGGCGTTTAAAAACGAGTCCTGGCGCTCGTTCCGCCGCATCTCACGCACCAAGAAAATGGTGTTCAGCACCACTCCTGCGATCAGCAGCAGGGTCACCGGAATGCCCAAGACCAGGGGCAAAAGCTCGCGCCAATTCAGCACGATCCAGCCCACGTTGAGCGTGATGGCCAGGCCGATCAGGCACACGCCTAGAAGGATGGCGAGCACGATGGCGGGGCGGCGGCGGTTCAGGCGCATAAGCTCTTGCTCTTGAGTCTACCGCCCAAACGAAAACGCCCGCGAGTGGGATCGCGGGCGTCGCGCAGTTGCTGAAGACGCTTCAAGCAGTTCCAGCGGGGCGTGGATCCGCCGGATCCCAGGCCGCGGTCCGGATATCCCGAGCCAAGCCGAGCTTCTTGAGCAGCCAAATGCCGTAGTAGTTCGGATCGAACTCGTACCAGCGCAGGCCGTGGCGCGCCGAAACCGGGTGCGCGTGGTGGTTGTTATGCCAGCCCTCGCCGCCCGTGAGCAGAGCCACCCACCAGTTGTTGCGCGAGTCGTCACGGGTTTCAAACCGGCGCGAACCCCAAAGATGCGTCGCCGAGTTGACCAGCCAGGTGGCATGGAGCCCCAGCACAACGCGCAGGAATATGCCCCAAAGCACAACCGGCCAGCCGCCCCAGGCCAGCAGCGCGAGGCCCACGGTGGTCAGCGGGACCCAGTGGTACTTCGACAGCCAAAGGTGAAAGCGGTCGCGGCTGAGGTCGGGCGCGTAGCGGCTCAACATCGCGGTTTCCGAGTGCAGCGCTTCGCCGCTCATGATCCAGCCCATGTGCGCCCAAAACGTCCCGTCATGGGGCGTGTGCGGGTCGCCGTCGTGGTCGGAAAGCTGGTGGTGCACCCGGTGCGTAGCCACCCAGAAAATCGGGCCGCCCTCGAGCGATAGGGTACCGCAGATCGCCAGCGCATATTCGAGCCAGCGCGGGACCTTGTAGCCGCGATGGGTCAACAAGCGGTGGTAACACATCCCGATCCCCACATTGATAGCCAGGACGTAGAGCACCACCGCGGCGATTAGGCCCTTCCAGGTAAAGAAAAACAGCGCCGTAACGGCCAGCGCGTGGAAGATGATCATCACGGCTGTGGTCAGCTTGGACATGGAACCGCCCTGAGCGGCGCGGCCCAGCTTCCGCGTTTGTTCCGGTTTGGCCGCCGCGCGCGGCTTGGTGTGCACCGCGGGCATCTCAGGAAAAGAGCTTGTTTGCTGGGCTTCAGTGACATCGGCAGAGACTTCAGTAGGCATAAAAGGGAAAGTCCGGCTCCTCGCGGTGGCTTACATTCTTGAGCCTAGCAGCGGGCGAAGCACTCCTCTGTAAGACTTCTGTAACGGATTTGCCGGGGTGGGCGAAAGCATGATGCGGAGTCTTCAATCGCGGGTTGTTCGAAGGCAACTTTTTGCACATTAGGTAACATCTATGGTAAGTAGTTATCTTTCGTAAGCGGCCTTCCGAACGCACGCGAACTCAGCAAGACCGGCCGCCCGAGGAATCAGGAGAATGTGCCGTGATCCTTTCCACTACCCATGCACGTCCCTTGTTTCGCGCCGCATTCCACGCCCTGCCGCTCAGCAAGGTGGTGGTTTGCCCGCGGTGCTCCAGGCCGGTCGGTTCGGCGCGCAGCCCCAGGCAGGCTCAGGACCTGCTCGGCGGCCACCGTTGTTCCGTTGCCGCCCGGGAAATGCTTCAACCCTCGACCGCTTTGCCCTTCAGCTGATGGCGGAGCGGGTATGCAGGGTGGGTACGCGCCTTTCAGGGGCGCGTTTCCTTTTGCGGGCTTGGCCGGCTGTGCATGGGCGGCGCCTCGCTCGGCCCCAGCGCCGCCCGCAAGCGAGCGGCAATGCATCCCTGCCGCTCGCTCGACAGCTTCGCCCCGCCCACGGTGAGGTAGAACACGTCGATGGCGAGTTCGCCTTCGGTGTCGACCAGCGCGACTTCAATATTCGCCCCGCACCCGGCGATCGCGCCCGCGAGAGTGCGCAGCAGCCCGGGCGAGTCCGGCGCCACCGCCTGCAGCAGTGTGCTATGGCTTGAACTCGTCGCATCGAAATCAAACCTCGGCTCCACCAGGAGCCGTGGAGCGGGCAGGGCACCGCCCCGGCGCGGCCGCTGCCGGGCCCGCAGCATGGCATCCACCGTGGTCTCGCCCCCGACGGCCGAGCGCAGGCTTGCGAGAAAACGCTCGTGTTCCCCGGGATTCAGTTCCAGCGTCCGGAATGGGTCGGTGAACTGGAAGGAATCGAGGATCAGCCCTGCCTCGTTGGAGAACGCGTCCGCTTTTACGATGTTCATGCCCCAGGCCGACAGCGCGCCCGCCATGTCGGCGAATAACATGGGCCGGTCCCGCGTAATCAGGGTGACTTCGTTCAGCTGCCGGTAGGGCCGAAACAGCAGTTGCACCGGTTCGGCTTCGAGCGCGAGCGACAGTTTGAAGTGCTCGCCGATCTGGTCGGGCAGACGGGTCTGCAGGTAGCGCTGCGGCATGCCTTCCAAAAACGCCCGCAGGCGGTCGCTTTCCCCGTGGCCCTGGGCGGCGACCCGCGAAAGAATCCGTGATAAAACTACCGGGTCCGCATCCACGTGGTAACGGCTTTCGTCCACCGAGCGGTCCAGGTGGTTCGCCGTCGCGATGTACAGCTGCCAGATGTTTTCCGCTTTCCACGGGGTCAGCGCGTCCGGGTGTACGGCTTGAATATCGGCAAAGGTCAGCAGCGTCAGCATCTTGAGCTGTTGCGGCCCGGGCGCGTGACGGCTGAAGTCGCGCACCGTTTCCGGGTCGAAAATATCCCGGCGCAGCGCGTGGGACATCTCCAAGTGGCTGCGGATCAGGCGGCGTACCGTTACGCGCTCTTCCAGGTCGAACTCCAACCTCGCGAACACCCGCTCCGCCAGCTCAATCGACGCGCGCGCGTGGTCGCCGGTGCGGCGCGCCTTGCCGGTGTCGTGCAGCAGCAGCGCGAGCATCAGCAGGTCCAGGCGCTCGATCTCCGGCACGAGCGTGGAAAAGCGGCGCTCCCACTCATGCCGAGGCGCGCGCAGCGCGTGAACGTTTTCAATGACCAGAAACGTGTGCTCGTCGACGGTGTAGCGGTGATAGGCGTCGCGGATCACCAGCGCATCGATGCCGTGGAACTCCGGCAGGATCAGCTCCAGCAAGCCCAGCGCGTGCATTAGGCGCAGCGCGTGGGCGGCGTGGGCCCCCAGCAGGATGTCGCGCAGGCAGTTCCACAGGAAGGGGCCCTCCGGCAGCTGCATCGCCAGGGCAGGCAGCGCATCCGCAATGCGCGCTTCGGTCTGCTCTGTGAACCGCGCGCCGGTTCGCGCCACTGTCGCGAACCCTCGCAGCAGAGCGTCCGCGTCGGTCAGGGGAGCGTCGCCGGTCTGGATGCGATTGTGTTCCGCGAAAAAAGGCGTCCCGGCAATCGCGACCTTTTTGCGCCGCAGCGCTTTCAGAAAAGGCTTCCGCGCGATCGACGGGGCCGCGTCCAGCAGCAGAGCCGCCCGCCTATGGATAGACCGCGCATGGCGGTAGTAGGTCCGCATCCAGTAGGCCGGGTCCACCGAGCCCAAAGTTTCCAGGCCCACGCTGGCCGCCGCCGCCTCGTCCTGCGCCGCCCAATTGAGCGTGTTTTCGTCGCGGCCGTTTCGAAAGTGCAGGAAGCAGCGCGCTGCGGCCAGGAACTCAAAGGCCGCTTTGGTCTCGACCCGCGTGAGTGAGGTTTCGGGCCGCGGCTTTTCAGCCCCCGCCGGCGTACGCAGCAGTTCGAACCAGTGGATCAGGTGCGCATCTCGCAAGCCGCCAGGCGACTCCTTCAGATTGGGTTCCAGGTGAAAGATGGTGTCGCCGAACTTTGCATGGCGATTCCGCGCGGCCTCGGCCAGGTGTGCTTGGAGCTCGGCTGCTTGTCGATGCAGCGCCGGCGCCAGGATTTCGGTTTCAAACCGGGCGGCCAATGCCGGGTCGCCCGCGACGCATCGGCGATCCAGCAGGGAAATGGCAAATTCCAGGTTGGTTTCCGCATCCAGCCGCTCGCATTCTTTCAGCGTCCGCGTCGCTGGGCTCGCGCGGCAGCCGAGGTCCCAAATTGCCTGCGTGACGGCGCGGATATGCTCGTGCGCCTCGCGCTCCGCGCTCTCGTTCGCGCACAGGAAGAGCAGATCCACGTCGGAAAAAGGAAACAGCTCGGCTCGTCCGAAGCCGCCCAGGGCGAACACGGCGAGGCCGGGCTCGGAGCGCCGGACGCCCCAAAGCTCCCGAACCAGGAGCTCCACCTCGCGGGCCCGCTGCCGAACCGCCGCGGCGCCGTCCAGAGTTTGGGAGTACGCCGCCCTTCGAGCATTTACGGCTTCCATTTCGCGCTCGCGAAGCCCGGCGAGCGGATCGTGATCGGGTTTGGGCATCCGCCTGCCGTCCTTTCCCCAGCGCCGCTACAGAACCGTGGGCCCGCGCTCGTCGTTGCGGATCCGAATGGCTTCCTCGATCCGGGTGAGAAAAATCTTGCCGTCGCCGATCTTGCCGGTGCGCGCCGCGTTTGCAATCGCGTCCACCGCCCGCTCCACCATGTCATCGGCCACCACGGTTTCCAGCTTGATCTTCGGCAGCAGGTCGACCGTATACTCGCGCCCGCGGTAAAACTCCGTGTGACCCTTTTGGCGCCCGTGCCCGCGCGCCTCCAGAATCGTCATGCCTTCGATCCCGGCCTCAAGCAGCGCGTCCTTCACCGCATCCAGCCGCGACGGCTGCAGAATCGCTTCAATCTTGTACATTCGGCGTCCACCCTCGTTTTCCGGCAAAGCTGCCCCGGCTCGGCTGTGTTCCCCTACGACGCGAAATCATAGCCCTCCTCCCCGTGCTGGGTGATGTCGAGGCCTTCGCGCTCATCGTCGGCGGACACGCGAAGCCCCATCGCCAGATCGACCAGCTTGAGCAGCACCAGCGTACCCGTAATCGAGAGCGCCCAGGCAATCGCGATCCCGGCGAACTGCTCGCCGACCTGGCCCCAGTGGCCTTCAATCGCGCCCGAAGGCAGCACGCGTCCTTTCGCGTCCTTGAAGATCGGGTTGATCGCCGACGAGGCAAACAGGCCCGTGAGCACGGCGCCCAGAGTGCCGCCCGCTCCGTGAATGCCGAAGGCGTCCAGCGTGTCGTCATACCCGAAGCGGTGCTTGACCCACACCACCATGCCGTAGCAGAAGAAGCCCGCGAGCAGGCCGATCAGCAGCGCACTCATGGGCTGCACGTACCCGGCGGCCGGGGTGATGGCGACCAGCCCCGCTACCGCGCCCGAGATGCCGCCCAGCGCCGACGGCTTGCCGTTGCGGATCCACTCCGCCGCGGCCCAGGCCAGCGCCGCCGTCGCCGCGGCAAACTGCGTGTTCACAAAAGCGCTGGTCGCGAGCGGGCCCGATGTCAGCGCCGAGCCCGCGTTGAAGCCGAACCAGCCTACCCACAGCAAACAGGCCCCCACCAGCGAAAGCGCGACCGAGTGCGGCATCATGGGCTCTCTCGGGTAGCCCGTGCGCTTGCCCAAGTACAGGGCGCATACCAGCGCGGACACCCCGGAGGTGACGTGGACCACCGTGCCGCCCGCGAAGTCCAGCGTCGGGAACCGCCCCCCCAGCGAGGCGTTGAGCAGGCCGCCCTTGCCCCACACCATGTGCGCCATGGGCGCGTACACCAGGAGCGACCAGAGTGAGAGAAACACTGCCATCGAGGAGAACTTCATCCGCTCGGCAAACGCGCCCGTCACCAGCGCCGGAGTGATGATGGCGAACATGAGCTGGTACACCATATATGTCTGCAGCGGGATGGTGGCGGCGTAGTCAGGGTCGGGCGCCAGGCCGACTCCGCGCAGGAACACGTGGTGCAGGCCCCCGATGAACGCGGCGCCCGAGTCGAACGCGAGCGAGTACCCCACCAGAGCCCACAGCACCGTGACGATGGCCATCATCGCAAAGCTCTGCATCATGGTGGCGAGCACGTTCTTGCGCCGCACCAACCCCGAGTAAAACAGGGCCAGGCCCGGGCCCGTCATCATCAGCACCAGCGCGGCCGAAACCAGCATCCAGGCATTGTCGGCGCTTGATTGCGCCGCGGCCGCCGCGGTTTCCAGCCGGCGCAGGCGCGCCTCTGCATCTATGGCGGTCTGCCCGAAAGCAGGGCTCGCGAGGGTCAGTAGACCGGCAGCGGCCAGGCGTGCATAGAAAGGGCGGCGCAAAGGCAAGTCGCTCCGAATTCGGTTCTTTCTCCAGCGGGAAACGCCGCTTCGGCCTGCGGATCGCGGATGGCGCAAGCCTGGTTGTGTCCCGTGTTGCAGCTACTTTCGCATACTTGCTCGAAAACCAAAAGCCGAGGGCAGTTTTAGGAGGCGCAAAGCCCCTTGGGACTCGAACCGGCGAGCGCGCCGCGCCTGGCGGTATAGTGGAGCTATGAGCACCTCGGCCACACAGGACCGCTATCTTTTCGGCAACCTCGACTCGTCCGCCAAGAACCGTGAAAAGCTCCGCGAAGTGACGTATGGGGAGCAGCAGCCGGAGGGCATTCTGCTGGCCTCGCTCGATGCGGCGCTGAACTGGGCCCGCAAGAGCTCCGTCTGGCCCATGACCTTCGGCCTGGCCTGCTGCGCGATTGAAATGATGTCGATGGGAGCCTCGCGCTATGACGTGGCGCGCTTTGGGATGGAGGTGTTCCGGCCTTCGCCCCGGCAGGCGGACCTGATGGTGATCGCCGGCCGAGTGTCGAACAAAATGGCCCCGGTGATCCGCCGGCTGTACGACCAGATGCCCGAGCCCAAGTGGGTCATCTCCATGGGCGCTTGCGCCACCTCGGGCGGCGTTTTCAACAATTACGCGATCGTTCAGGGCGTAAACCAGGTGGTGCCGGTCGACATCTACGTGCCCGGCTGCCCGCCCCGCCCGGAACAGCTGATCTACGCTTTGACCCTGCTGCAGGAGAAGATTCAGCGCGAAAAAGGCACCGCCCGCCGCGCGCTCAACCTTGCCTAGAGTTTCTGCCCATAACCCTAAAAAGGCCGCATGTTAGCGGCCATTTTTCTTTTGCGGGCATTTTTCGACGCGGAAGTGTTACATTCCGTGCGATTTTGCTTGCTTTGTGTGCCGGGACGCGACACTCTATCGAAGATGCCTGCCGAGTCGGTACAGAAACGCGGCGAATCAAGAACACTGGGTGGTTTGTACACGGTTGATGAATCGGGTACGGGCGAAAAACCGCTGACTCTGGGCAACTTGTCAGCGCCTTGATGCACTAAGGTAGTAAACGCGTATTCATTTTCAGTTGCGCGCAAAGCCGGAACTCCGGAACATGACGCAGCGCGAGTGGGTAAACAAAAGTTTTTGTAAGACTTTAAGTAAGGTTGCGGAGGATAGACGCATGTATCGTGGTCCATTGCATTCTCTGAGCCGGATTCTGCTAGTAGGAAGTGCTGTGGGGCTCGGCGCCACAAGCCTCCTCGCGCAGGATTCGCCCTCAACACCGCCGGCTCAGCCGGCGCAGCCGGCGCCCCCGGCTCAGACAACGCCAGACCAGCAGACTCCGGCCGCCCCGGCGGCGGGAACTCCGTCCGCAAGCGCTCCTGCTTCTCAGATGGCGCCCAAACAAACCCCTGTTTCCCGAATCGACATATTCACCGGGTACTCGTATTACGCCCCCCACGGCACCGTGACCACGAATAGTGCGGTGACCGGATTGCCCTACCCCGTCCGGTACGGCTCGGTTGATTACGGCGCCATCGGGTCCGTCGCCTATTTCTTCAATCGGTACGTCGGCGGCGTGGTGGAGTATGCAGACCACACCCTCGGCAAAAATGACGGCTTCCAGAACATCGGCGCCGGTCTCATCGGCCGCTATCCCACCGGGGCCGGCGTAACGCCGTTTGTGCACGCCATGGCAGGCGCCGCTCGTATTGAGGGGCCAAACGCCCGGCCCGACGTAGCCCACAGCTACCAATGGGGACCCATGCTGAAGGCGGGTGGCGGACTGGACTATGACACTCCGTTGTTCAACCACCGCTTGGGCGTACGGTTGTTTCAGGCCGACTACGTGTACACCCACGCGGATTTCGGTCCGGAGCCTGTCAATGGCGGCCGCGCCAATATCAACGCGGCTGAGCTGAGCGCCGGTTTGGTGTTCAAGTTCGGCAACATCATCCCGCCGCCTCCGATAACCTACACCTGCACGGCAAACCCGACTTCGGTATTCCCGGGCGACCCTGTAACCATCACTGGAACCGCCGCCAACCTGAATCCCAAAAAGACCCCGGCCTACACTTGGGCCGGCCAGGGTGTCACGGTCAAGGGCGATTCCGCGACCGCTACTGTGGACACGGCCAACCTGCAGCCCGGTCAGTACACCGTCACGGGCCATGTCAGCGAAGGGCAAAAGCCTGGTCAGTTTGCAGATTGCACGACGAATTTTACCGTCAAGCAGTTCGAGCCGCCGACCATCTCCTGCTCGGCTAACCCCACCACGGTCAACCCGGGCGACAGCTCGACCATTACCTCGCAGGGTGTCAGCCCGCAAAACCGTCCGCTGACCTACAGCTACTCGGCGACTGCCGGCCAGATCTCCGGTACGTCGAACACAGCGACGTTGGCGACAGCAGGCGCACCGGCCGGCGCTGTTACCGTAACCTGCAACGTGGCAGACGACAAGGGCCAGACCGCGACGACGACCACCACCGTCACTGTCCAGGCGCCGCCGCCACCGCCCGCTCCCAAGGTCCAAACGCTTTGCGACATCACCTTTGATCGCGATGCGAAGCGCCCGGCCCGCGTGGACAACGAAGCCAAGGCTTGCCTTGACGACGTGACCCTCAACCTCCAGCGCTCCGCCGATGCTTCGCTGACCGTGGTCGGCAATGCAGCCGCCGGGGAGCAGACACCCACCCGCCGTCACCACGGTCGCCATGCGGCAGCCGCGATGACACCCGATCAACTCGCCGCTCAGCGCGCGGTCAACACCAAGGACTACCTGGTCACCGAGAAGGGCATCGATGCTTCGCGCATCAACGTCCGCACCGGTACCAAGGGGACCAACGAGGTTGACAACTACCTGGTACCGTCCGGCGCGAACTTCGACAACGACGTGCAGGGTACGACTGCCGTGGATGCCTCGACGGTGAAGGCTCAACCGCGTAAGGCTTTGGGAACGGCCCACCACCACCGTGCCCATCACCATGCCGCCGCGAAAACGCAGCAGTAAACCGGGAAGGGCGGCCTGCCGCCCTTCCGCCTACGTTACTAAAGGGCTGACCGTTTCGCGGTCAGCCCTTTTTTTGCTTGAAGAAAACCGGTACTCTTGCCGATAACGGAAACGCGCATAAAGGAGATCCGGCGCACAGCCGGCACCATTTTGATGACCATGGCATCACCCCGCAAGCCCTTTCGCTTTCACCCTGCCTTCCGAGCCGCTGCCTTCGCCCTTGCCTCGCTGTCGCTTTGCTTACCTGCGGGTGCTCAAACCTACACCCCGGCCAAGGCCTGGATTTCGATCGGTCCGGATGGGGGAGATGCCCGCTCCCTCGCGCCCGACCCGAAAAACCCTCAACACCTGTACCTCGGCACCACCAGTTCCTGGGTCTACCAAAGCAGCGATGGAGGCAAGAGCTGGCAGCGGCTTGCTAAACTCGGCGCGGCCGACGATTTGATTGTGGACAACATCTTTGTCGATGCAAGCGACCCCAAGACTTTGGTGGCCGGTGTGTGGAAGGTCGACGAACAGGGCGGCGGCATTTACATCAGCCACGATGCCGGCAAAAACTGGTCTCCGGTTCCGGAAATGAGTGGCCAAAGCGTTCGGGCACTCGCCCAAGCGCCTTCAAACCCGAAGATGTATGTTGCGGGAACAGTATCCGGGGTATACCGCTCCGAAGACGGAGGGCAGCACTGGACCGAAATCAGCCCCGCGCACTCGACCGAAGTGCATGAGATCGAATCAGTCGCAATCGACCCGGTTGATACAAATGTTGTTTATGCGGGCACCTGGCATCTTCCGTGGAAGACCACGGATGGCGGCGCGCATTGGACCAATATCAAGCAAGGCCTGATCGACGACTCCGACGTTTTCTCGATCATCATCGACCCGCATACGCCGTCGGTTGTGTACGCGAGCGCCTGCTCGGGAATCTACAAGAGCGACACCGCCGGCGGTGAGTTCCACAAGGTGCAGGGAATCCCCTCGACCGCGCGTCGCACCCGTGTGCTCATGCAGGATCCAGTCGACCCTAAGGTCGTGTATGCGGGAACCACCGAAGGCTTGTACAAGACCGCCGATGCCGGCGTGAACTGGAGTCGGCTGACCGGGCCCGACGTCATCATCAACGATGTTTTCGTGGATCCAGGCAACGACCAGCGCGTCCTGCTCGCGACCGACCGCAGCGGCGTACTGGCTTCGAACGACGCAGGCAAGAGCTTCGCGAGCGCCAACAGCGGCTTTTCGCAGCGCCTGGTACAGACCTTGTTGGTCGACGCCAAAGCCCCCGAAACCTTGTACGCGGGCGTGCTCAACGACAAAATCTATGGCGGTGTTTTTGTCAGCCGGAACGACGGCGCAAGCTGGGAGCAGCAGGCTGACGGACTGGCCGGGCGGGATGTTTTCGCTTTGGCGCAGTCGCCGGATGGGCAGATCTTTGCCGGCACCAACAACGGGCTCGCCAAGCTTGAAGGCGCCAAATGGGTGGCGAGCGGCGAGATCGTCGCTCATTCCAGCCGCAAAGTCGCCGTGCGGGAGCACAAGCGGCGGGTCACCAGAACCGTGGAATCCGTGCGGAAAGAGGGTGCAATCGAGGGACGCGTGAACTCCCTCGATCTCGGCGAGCAGGCCTGGTACGCGGCTACCGCCAAAGGGATCTACCGATCCACCGACCATGGCGCGAGCTGGGCTCCATGCCCGCTCGCTCCGGCCGACTATCATTACATCGATGGGCTCGGCGAACGGGTAGTCGCCGGGCAGCGCGGCAGCCTGGCGTTTTCCTCGGACAACGGCACGACCTGGAAACCGGTGCCTGCTCCGACGGGTCTTTCCGGGATCAGCGCGCTTGCCCTGTCGGGCGACGGTGCGATCTGGGCCGGCGGACGTGAAGGACTGTTCTACTCCAAAGACGACGGGGCGAGCTGGCAGCAGATGAAGAATTTGCCCATCGGCGACATCGGCGGCCTCGACTATGACCCATCGCTCCAGCGAGTGCTGGTTTCTTCCCGCAACTCCACGTCCATCTTCGGGGTGGATGCCTCCGGCAGTCCATGGAAGTACTGGCAAGCGGGCTGGCGCGTCCATCAAGTGCTGCAGCAGGGAGACCGGCTGGCCGCTGCATCCCTGTACGATGGCGTGGTGCTCGAGCCGAAACCGGCGCAAGCCGCCAATGCAAGCGGGCCTACTGCCAACGGCACCCAGTAGCGTCGTGGGAATAACCCTGCGACCGTTCCACCAAGCAGACCTGCCGGCGCTGCACGCACTCGATCAGGTCTGCTTCGCTCCGGGCATCGCTTATACCCGTGCGGAGCTTCGCGCTTTTCTCGAGCACCCTAGCTCCTTCAGCGCCGTCGCAACCAGAGGCGACGCCACCCTAGGCTTTGCTATCGTGCGCCCGTTGCGCCGCAAGCCGACCGGCGCCCAACCGTGGGCGCGGGCCCAGCCCGTGCTCCACCTGCTTACGATCGATGTGGCGCCGAACGCGCGCCGCCAGGGCATCGGAGCATTGCTCATGCGCTGGGCGGTCGCAAAAGGCGTTGCGCTCCGTTCGCGCGCGATCGTTCTCGAGGTCGCGGTCGACAATGCCGCCGCTCAACGCTTTTACCAAGCTTTCGGCTTTAAACCGGCCGACATCATTCCCTGCTACTACAACGACGTCACGGATGCGCTTCGCATGGAACTTTCGCTGGCCGGCGACCACCGTTAACAGGGTCGGGTTGATTCACCCGAATCGAGCCTTCTCGTCCGCCGACATCTTCCCTGCATTCGGCGACGCCGGTCTGCGCGCGACGGTTTTGGCCGGTTTGCGACCCGCGCTTGCCGTGCCCGGACCGAACCAGCTACACTCGCCTAGCTCACGACGCAATTCCGCTTGGAGGCTGCCGTGCGCGGTCAAGATTGCCGGGCAACATTGCTGCTGCTGATCTGCTTGCTAACCGCCATCTCTCATTCGGTTTACGGCCAGGCGAACTCAGCCGACGTCCTGAGTGTCACATCCCGCCTCGTCGTTGTTGACGTGGTGGTCAAGGACCAAGACCAGTCCTTTTTGAAAGGGCTCAAGGCTGAGAACTTCCAACTGCGAGAGGACAACCGCTCGCAGACTATCACCTCGTTCGAGGAACACTCGGGAACATCGGCCGACAAGCCGGCCTCCTCAGCTCCCACCCTGTCAGCATTCACCAACGTTCATCAAAACAATGAAAATTCGACTAACATCGTGCTTCTGGATCTGCTCAACACTCCGCTTCTACAACAGTCCTACGCGCGTTCGCAAATGCTTGCATTCCTCAAGGCCCTTCCTCCTAGTTATCGTTGCGCTTTGTTTGTTCTCAACAGCTTTGGCCTCCACCAAATAGCTCCCGTACAAAGCTCCGCCGAGGATCTAGCAGCGATCGCCTCAGCGACGAACATCACGCAAACCAGATTTTCACAAACCGAAGGAGAAGGGGAGCGACAGCAGGACCTAATCACGCGCCAAAGTCTTGCAAGTGGAGGCACGGCGAACGTCGCCGCAGGAGGCGGACTGCCAGGGTTTCCAGGTGGCGTTTTGACCAGCGTCCAAAGCCGCCTCACTCAGGCCTTAGATATGGAGCAAAATTATCTTTACGAGGTGGACGCGCAACAGACGACTCAGGCTTTCGAGAACCTGGCTCGTGTTTTGAACGCGTATCCGGGGCGCAAGAATCTCTTGTGGCTCGCGGCTCAGTTTCCGCTGGGCGCGGGCGTCTTGCTGCAGACAGATGCCCCTGTATCCCTCCTACCGCACACCATCCCAAACGCAGCCGGAGATCTACCGACCGCCTTTGTGAACTCCGAAACAGCTATCTACCGATCAGCGTCGCAGGGCTGGCTGCTGCAAACATCAGCGCGGCGCAGTCTGGAGAAGCTCAAGCCGATGTAGCGGGAGGCGCCGGCAGCAACCTGCTGCAGCAATTCAGTCATGCGGCCGACCTGCGGTTCTCGATGAACCGATTGGCTCAGCAAACAGGCGGCGAAGCATTCATGAACACCAACGATCTCCGCGGAGCCATGCAGAAGAGTGTGGAGGCCGGAGCGACCTTTTATCGGCTCACTTACAAGCCGTCCAATGCGGAGTGGAATGGTAGCTATAGGAATATCTCGATTCATCTGGTCGGTCGCTTCGGAAACTTGGAATACCGGCGCGGCTACTTCGCGACAGCCTCCCCTAAGACTCCATTCAACACTGCCGCGACCGAACCGCTTGCCGCTGACAGCCCTGAGCTGACCGGCGTTGTGCTGCGCGCGAATCTTACGCCTACAGGAGTCGCCGAGTCCTATCTTCTGCAGCTGACAATCGGGCCGGCCGGCCTGTTGATTACAGACGGTCCGGACAAGCTGAAGCATGTCGATGTAACCCTTGCCTACGCTGTCATCCAAGACTACGCAAGCGCGAAACCAACTGCTACCCGACTTATTCTGAGGTTGGATAAAGAAGATTACTCAGCTTTCTTGCGAAATGGGATATCTGTGCATCAGCACTTGAGATTACCCTCGGATCACGGAACTTTGCGAATCAGCGTCACGGAAGACAGAAGCAAAGCGGTCGGTACCCTAAATATCCCGTTACTTGAAGCGCAAGCACCGACGAAGCATTGACCGGCGGTCGAATCTTCGAGCCTGTGCGTAGACGGAACGCGGTGCCGGCCTGCAGGGCATCGCGTGCGACGCCCACGAATGCGTTGAATGGGTCGCTAGAGACCTAACCCACACATCCGGCCTCGGGACAAGCCGGCCGGCAGCAGCGCCGCGCGGCTTCACGAATCCGGCTTACGCCCACTCCCCGGCCCGCATCACCGGCTCCCGCTCGCCGCTTGCTGTTAGCCCGTCTATGTCAAGCGCCCCCGAGCCGATCATCCAGTCCACGTGAATGAGGCTTTCATTTGCCCCCCGCGCGGCGAGTTCCCCCGGCGTCGCGTTCTCTCCGCCTTCCAGGCAGGTCGAGTAGGCCTGGCCCATGGCGATGTGCGAGGCCGCGTTTTCATCGAAAAGCGTGTTTTGAAACAGCAAACCGCTGGCGGCAATAGGCGAGGAGTGCGGCACCAGCGCCACCTCACCCAGCCGCGCCGCGCCCTCGTCTGTTCCCAGCATCCGCTCCAGCACTGCGTCCCCGGTGCAGGCGCGCGCGTCCACCACCCGTCCGCCCTCAAACCGCACCGCAATTCCCTCGATCAGTGTGCCCTGGTACGAGAGCGGCTTGGTCGACCGCACCGTGCCGTCCGCCCGGCCCTTGTGCGGCGTCGTAAACACCTCCTCGGTGGGGATGTTCGGCAGGCATGCGACCCCATTCAGCGCCGTGGTTCCACCGCCCATCCACAGATGGCCGTCCGCGAGGCCAATCTCCAGGTCCGTTCCCGGCCCCGTGTACCGGAGCGCCCGGTAGCGTCTGGCGTTCAGCCGCGCCGCACGCTCTTTCAGGTGCGCGCTGTGCTGTTTCCAGGCCGCTACCGGGTCGGGCTGGTCCATGCGCGAGGCCGTGAAAATCGCGTCCCACATCTTTGCCATCGCGGTCTCGTCCGGCTCGCCCGGAAACACCGTTCGCGCCCAAGCGGGGGTTGCGGCGGCTACGATCGACCAGTTGATCTCGTGGCGGGTAATCAGCTCAAGCGCCGGGCGGCTTGCCTTGGACGCGGCGACGTTCGCGCGCGACACCTTGCCCGGATCCTGCCCGGCCAGCAGCGCCGGGTTGCCGCCCGTTATGCCCAGCCGCGCCGCGCCTTCCCGATAGGCCCGCGCGATCCCATCGTGCAGCCAGCCCGCGGCGAGGTCGAAGCTCGCGTCCGGCGCATTCTTGTACCGCGCCAACGTGGTTTCATCGTCGCCATACATGGCCGTGACCAGCGACGCGCCGGCCCGATACGCGTGCTCGGTGATGCGGCGCACCAACGCGAGCGCCTCGACCGGCGCGGTGATCAGCAATTCCTGGCCTTCGCGCAAACCCAGACCGGCTTCGACGGCCACGCGGGCAAAGGTGTCCAGGCGAGTGGCGAACGAGGCCGCTCGGTCGACAAGGGCGGGGGAAACGGAAGCGCTCATATGGCTATGCTATCGTCTCGCATTCAGCTGACACCTGCGGATCAGGGGCGATGCCACGGAAAGCGTGAGACTCAACCCGAGCAGCGCCCAAAAGATGCTGGGCAGCCCCGCGGCATGGCCCAGGAAGCCAAGCAGGGGAGGGCCCACCAGCAGCCCCGCATAGCCGACGCCGACCGCGGTCGATAGCCCCTCGCCGGGAGCGCAGCCTGGAACCGTGGCCGCGGTGCGATACAGCACGGGCGAGGCGTTTGCCAGGCCTATGCCGACGAGGGCAAACCCCGCCAGCATCAGGCCGAACGGATGGAGCAGCAGCACCATCAGCAGGCCCGCCGCGCTGACCAGGCCGCCCAGCCGCAGCGCCGGCTGCTCGCCCAGGCGTCCTACCACGGCATCGCCCGTAAATCGGCCAAGAACCATGGTTCCCGCGAAGCAGGTGTAGCCGTACCCCGAAGTGCCGTCGCCCAGGTGGCGCATGTTGCGCAGCAGCAAGGCACTCCAGTCGCTCATCGCGCCTTCGCTCACCATGGTGGAAAAGCATAGAACGCCCAGCAGCAGAAGTCGCGGATCGGGGAGCCGAAGCCCTTTGTTTTGGACGCGCGCGGGCGGCTGATCCTTGGCATGGTGCGTGTCTTCGAGCCGTTTGGGCAGCATCCACGGCGAGACCGCAAGCACCAGAACCAGCAACGCGGCCCCAAAAGCCGGCACCAGCACCGCGTTCCGAAACCCCTGCTCCATCAGTGCGCTGTTGATGCCGGCCCCGGCAAAGCAGCCAACGCTGAACATCGCGTGAAACAGCGAGATCGTCCGCTTTCGAAGCAACGCCTCAACCAGGATGCCGTGCGCGTTCATGGCTACGTCCTGGGCTGCCGCGCTCAACCCAGTCAGGAAGAGAACCCCAACCAGCTGCCGGACTGAAGGGAGCAGCACGGCAACGGAAAGCAGCGCTGGAAACAGAAGTCCCGCGGCAACAGCTACCGTGCGCGATCCGAACTTTCGCAGCATAGGCCCGGAGAGCGGCATGGCACACACCGCGCCGATACCCGCGGCCAGAAGCACCGACCCAAGCTGGGCGGGGTTCAGCCCCAGCGCGCGCGCCCGCTCCGGGATGTGCGGCACCCAGGAGCCCACGGCCGCACCATTGACTAGGAACAGCGCCGCGACCGCCCATTGAGCCCGGCGGGCGGTGCGGGGCGGCACCGCGGCGGCGACGCTTGCGAGCGGCACTGCTCGGAGCTGCGGTACATTCGTGAGTTCTTCAAGCATCGCTTTAAGGGTCGCCCGCTTAGAGTAGGAAGGCCAGCTGCCGGGCCGGCTTGCCCTCGCGCCAAGTACACTGGGGCTCTATGAAGTTTACGACGAGCCTTCGGGTTCGCTATGCGGAAACCGACCAGATGGGCGTCGTGTATCACGGCAACTACTTCGCCTGGTTTGAAGTCGGCCGCGTCGAGTTGATGCGCTCGATGGGTTTCTCCTATGTGGCGCTTGAAGCGGAAGGGTGTGGTCTCCCGGTGGTGGACGCCTCGTGCCGGTATCGCCAACCCGCGCGGTACGATGAATGGCTGGATGTCGAGACCACCGTCCGGGCGGTCCGGGGATCCATCGTGGTGTTTTCCTACCAGCTGCGCCGAGACGGCCTGCTGCTGGCCGAGGCGGAAACCAAGCACGTAGCCGTGGACCGAAAGATGAAGCCGCGCCGTCTCCCGGAGGCCTACCATGCGGCCCTGCTCCGGATGCTGGACTGAGCCTTACAGCTCCGGCGAGCGCAGGGTGGGAACGGGAGGCGAGGTGATCGGGGCTCGTCCAGGTACCGCGACAACGTTTTTTTGCAAGTCATGGTGCAGCGAATAGAGCGCCAGCTCCAGGCGGTCCGAAACCCCCAGCTTGTCGTAGATTTTTCGCAGATAGTTTTTCACGACCTGTTCGCTGGTCCCGATGTGGTGGGCGATTTCCTTGTTACGTTTACCCTGGCTGATGTAGGTAATGATGGAGATTTCCTTGGGCGAAAGCCTGGGCGCGGCCTTGGTGCTGACCCCCTGGGTCGCCTGCAGCCGGTAGGCCTCGATCAGCAAGGTCAACGATTGATTGTCGATCCAGGTTTCCCCGGCCGCGACCTTGCGTACGCAGCGCAGCAGCAGATCCGGCGAGATCGCGCGGGAAATGGTTCCGCGCACCCCGTTTCGGTAGAGCTCGATCATGCGCGCCTCGTCCGCGATCGCGCCCTGCACGATCATCTTGACAGGCTGAGGGCCGAACTTAATCAGCTCGGGAACAAGTTCGGTGTGGCCGCCCAGAATGCTCCAGTCCAAAAGAAGGACGTCGGCCTGGTGCTGCTTCAGGGTTGACCGCAAGCTGGCCATGCTTTCAGCTTGCGCGATCACATGGATGTCGGGCTCGGCGGCGAAGACCTTGCTCATGCCTACCCGAAAAATAGCCTGTCCGTCGGCCAGGATCACTCGCACCGGGTTTTCACGGTGAGCCACGGTGGTGTTGCCGGGCTGCGAAGCAGGGTAACTCGCCTGGGGACGCGGGTAGTTTTGCGGGTACGACGGCCCGGGATTCTGGGCGCTTATCGAATTCGGCACACCGTTGGCGCTTTGTACGCTGGGGGAAGCGGAAGGAACTCCCCCTCCGTTGGCCGCTGGGATGCCCGCGCCGGCACGCATTCTGTCGTTCATCGGATTCATGGGCTAACGCTTGCCTCCGCCTTTTACTGCCGGCTACTGGAACCGGTACTCGTCGATAACCGCCGCAACATAGCAGGAACCGTCTTCCTGATACGTGCGGATTACGTGGCCCGCGCAGTGAATCGCCGCTGTCCAATTGTCCATAGTGACCTCTTTCGGCACTTGCAGCAAAAACTCCAGCCCCGCGTCATCCGGAATGCTACACGGCATTCGCAACAATACGCCATTATGGGAAATATTCACGGTAACGGCCTCGACCTGCTCTCCGGCCACCATCACCAGGACCGGCAGGTGCATCGGAAAGCGAACTGCACTGCGAAGCTCTTCCCAAACCATCGTTCTCTGCTCGCCTTCACCGAAAAAAAATGCCGCAGCCGCGTCAAGCCGACCCGCTCGCTCCACGACGCTCCCGTTCCCGCCGGGGCGCGAGGGTGCGGCAGGGCCCAGTTTCAAGGGCGTACCGCAATTCAGCACATTCTACACCGCGCTTATCGAGTTCGCGCCGACGGAATCGCGGGAACTTAGGCCGGGATTCCCGCTTTGGGAATGCGTCCCATTTTCGGTCGGAGCCGGCTTTCTAGGCTTCGATCCCCCACCTGCCCTGACTTCTTCCGTGTACACTCAGGGCGTCGACCCGGCCCGTTCCTCGGCTGCCGGCCTGAACCAAGCACGCCTCCAAGCCGCCCGCTCCGCATTCTCACGGATCAAATGAATCAATTCCGAGCCCTGCGTCCCGCCCAGCATCACGCGTTTCTGGCCGCCTTTCTCGGATGGATGCTCGACAGTTTCGACTATTTTCTTCTGGTTTTTTCCATCCCGGCCATCTCGCGGAAGTTCCACACCGGCACAGCCGGGGTCGCTCAAGCCTTGTTCTTGACCCTCGCATTCCGGCCCGTGGGCGCGCTTGTGTTCGGCCTGCTGGCCGAGCGATGGGGGCGCCGCCCCACCCTGATCCTTAATATCGCCTGTTACGCAAGCCTGGGCCTGCTTTCCGCGTTCGCGCCCACGCTGCCTGTGTTTCTCCTGATGAGAGCTCTGTTCGGCGTGGCCATGGGCGGCGAATGGGGCGTGGGCGCCGCTCTTGCTTTTGAAACCCTGCCCGCCCAGGGACGCGGGTTCTTTTCCGGATTCCTGCAGCAGGGCTACTCCGCCGGCTCGCTGCTGGCCTCGCTCGTGTTCGGCCTCCTCTTCGGTCCGCTCTCCAGATTGCATGTCGCGGGCCATGCCGTAGGCTGGCGCGGGCTTTTTATAGTGGGCGCCGTCCTGCCCGCGCTTTTGCTTGGCTATATTGCGCGCTTCGTTCAGGAGTCGCCCGCCTGGCGCGCCGGGCGGCAGAGCCACGCCGCCTCAGGCAGGGAAATGCTCGCGGGCGCGCGCCGGTACGCGGGGGTCTTCCTCTTTCTCATCGTGCTCATGACTGCCTTCAATGCCTTTTCGCACGGATCCACCGACCTATACCCTACCTTTCTGGTGGAAGATCGGCGTGTGAGCGCTCACCAAGTCGGGGCCATCGGCATTTTGTTCAGCATCGGGGCGATTGCCGGCGGTCTCTCGTTCGGCGCGCTTTCCGAGCGCTGGGGCCGTAAGCGCGCCATCGTCTCAGCCGCTCTGCTCTCCATTCCGTGCATCCCGCTGTATGCCCTGGCGCACTCTCTGCCGCTGCTGGCGCTGGGCAGCTTTCTGATGCTCTTCGCCGTTCAGGGCGCTTGGGGTGTGGTTCCGGCCTACCTCAATGAGCTTTCCCCTGGACCCGTGCGCGCCGTTTTCCCCGGCTTGGTGTATCAGCTGGGCAACTTGTTTGCTTCCAAAATCAATGTGGCTCAGGCCCGAGCGGCCGCGCACACCGGCTCCCTGGGTCCGGTTCTGGCCGGCACAGTGCTGGTCGCAGCCTTGCTCGTGGCCGGGATAGCCTCGCTTGGGCGGGAATCGCGGGGAACGGTACTCCGGTAACTGCGAAACGTACCGGTTTTCATGCACAATAAAGTCCAGCCGTCGTTTAAGGAGGGCCCATCGTTGCCCCGTGTTCACTTCCATCAGCAACTGGCGCAGCTCAAGGACAAGCTGCTGGCCATGGCCGCCCTGGCCCAGCAGGCGCTTGAAACCTCGGTCGAAGCCTTTCTGGATCGCGACGCCTCCCTGTGCCAGTACGTCCGCGAGAACGAAGCTGCAATCAATCTGGCTCAGCGCGAAGTGGACGAGATGAGCTACGAGCTGCTTGCGCAGGAGCAGCCCATGGCCATCGACCTTCGCTTTATCCTCGCGGTCATCAAAATCAACGGCAATCTCGAGCGGATCGGTGATCAATCGATGAGCATTGCCGAGCGCACCCTCACACTCGCCGCTATGCCCGCGGCGGAGTGCCCGGCCGACATCGCCGGTATGCGCGATATCGCCCGGGCCATGATTCGCGGCGCCCTTCAAGCGCTTCTTGAGGGAAATTGCGAACTCGCCAATACCGTCATCGAGATGGACGATGAAATCGACCGGCTCAACCGCGAAACCCACGAGACACTGGTCCGCAGCATCGCCGCAAAGCCCGCTCAGGCGGAACAGTGGCTCAACACCATCATTATCTCGCGCAATTTGGAGCGTATCGCCGACCATGCAGCCAACATCGCGGGCGATGTGGTGTTTTGGATCGAAGGCGCCGACATTCGCCACCGGCAAACCCTTCCGCCGCCCCGCGCGGGCGCCTCGGGGGTCGCTGCGGCCTCGGTGCACTAGCGATTTACACTACCTCCATGGCCGCAGTGGTTCTCGATGGAAAAGCGCTCGCCGGCGAGCTCGAACTGGAACTGAAACAGCGTGTCGCAGAACTGCGGGAGGGGGGAAGCGCACCTCCGGTTCTGGCCACGATCCTGGTCGGCAATGACCCTGCCTCGGCCACCTATGTCCGCATGAAAGGCAACGCCTGCCGCCGGGTCGGTATGGAGTCGCTGCCGATCACCCTGCCGGGAGACACCTCCACGGGACAGCTGCTCGCGGTCATCGACGAGCTCAACCGCGACCCGCGGGTCCGCGGCATCCTTCTGCAGCACCCCGTGCCCGATCAGGTCGACGAGCGGGCGTGCTTCGATCGCATCGCGCTCGACAAAGATGTAGACGGGGTCACCAGCTGGGGCTTCGGGCGCATGTCCATGAAGGAGCCTGCGTTCGGCTCGGCCACCCCGGCGGGCATCATGCGCCTGCTGCGCCACTACCGTATCCCGCTGCACGGCAAGCGCGCCACGGTGGTCGGCCGCAGCGCCATCCTGGGCCGGCCCATGGCCACCATGCTCGACCACGCCAACTGCACGGTCACCCTGGCTCATCGCTACACGGTCGACCTCCGGCGCCACCTGCGCGATGCGGAGGTCATCGTTGCCGCGCTCGGCAAACGCGAGTACATCCGCGCAGAGTGGCTGCAGGACGGAGTGGTAGTGGTCGACGCCGGCTACCACCCCCCCATCGGCGCGCTGCCCGGCACGGGCGACGTGGAGCTGTCGCCGGCGCTGCGCGAGCGGGCCGGCGCCTACACCCCCGTGCCCGGCGGCGTGGGGCCGATGACCATCGCAACCCTGATGGCCCAAACGGTCGAGTCGGCGGAACGCGCCGCTGCTCTGACCCCCATGCTCACCCCGTAAGCTCAGGAGACGAGTCCCGAAGCTTGACGCAACGACACAGGCCAAGCATACTGAGGCCATCCTTTGACATACATAGATCGTTTTTTGAAACACGGCAGCCGAGGAGTGCGCGCACATGAAGTTGACAGATGAAAAGGTAGTGGTTTGCGGGGCGGGCGGTTTTATCGGAGGCCACCTGGTCAAAGATCTCCTGGCCAAGGGCGTCAACGTCGTCCGCGCCGTCGATGTCAAGCCGCTCGATGAGTGGTACCAGACCTCGAAGGGCGTCGAAAATCTGTCGCTCGATCTGCGCGACCGCGCCAACTGCCAAACCGCTGCGAACGGTACGGACGTAGTCTTCCAGCTGGCGGCCGATATGGGCGGCATGGGCTTTATCGAGAACAACAAAGCCCTGTGTATGCTGAGCGTGCTGACCAACACCCACATGCTCATGGCCGCGCGCGAGGCCGGGGTCGAGCGCTTCTTTTTCTCCTCCTCCGCCTGCGTGTATAACGGCGACAAGCAGACCAACCCGGATGTGGTCGCGCTCAAGGAAGAGGACGCCTACCCGGCGCTTCCCGAGGACGGTTACGGATGGGAAAAGCTGTTTTCCGAGCGCATGTGCCGCCACTTTGAGGAAGACTACGGCCTGACCGCGCGCGTGGCCCGCTACCACAATGTGTACGGCCCGCTCGGTACCTACGACGGCGGCCGCGAGAAAGCCCCCGCCGCGATGTGCCGCAAGGTCATTGAGGCCAAGCAGAGCGGCAAGCACGAGATTGAAATCTGGGGCGACGGCCACCAGACCCGCTCCTTCATGTACATCGACGACTGCACCTACGGCACCCAGGCCATTCTCGAAAGCGAAATCGACGAGCCGATCAATCTCGGGTCGAGCGAGCTGGTCACGATCAATCAGCTGGTCGATATCGTCGAGGACATCGCCGGCATCAAGCTTGAGCGCCGCTATAACCTTCACGCGCCCAAGGGCGTCAACGGCCGCAACTCCGACAACACCCTCATTCACAAATATCTCGGCTGGGAGCCCTCCATCAAGCTCCGCGACGGCATGGAGAAAACCTACGCCTGGATCGAAAGCCAAATGCTGGCTTCAGTCGCACGATAAGTACGCCGGGCATGGCTGTCTCCGAACCCGGCGGGACAGCCATGCTTTTCAAACCCTACGTTGCCATTGAAAATCCTGCTCATCTCGAACTACCTCCCCGACCGGCAGGAGAGCATGCTCCGTTACGCGCGCATGCTCGAAAACGAGCTGCGCCTTCGCGGGCATGACGCCGTGGCCGTCTATCCGAAAGCGTTTCTGCTGCGTCTGTTCGGCGAGCGCGCGCCCTTGGCCAAATGGCTTGGCTATGTTGACAAGTACCTGCTCGCCCCGGCTGCTCTGCGAAGCGCATGCCGCGGGGCGGACGTCGTGCACGTGTGCGACCACTCCAACTCTATGTACCTGCCGCTCGCCGGGAAAACGCCAAGCCTGATTAGCTGCCACGACCTGCTCGCGGTTTTCGCGGCGCAAGGCCGGTACCCGGGAGTGTCCATTGGGAGCACGGGCCGTTTGCTGCAGCGCTGGATCGCGTCCGGTCTGCTGCGCGCCCGGCAGGTCATCTGCGTGTCGCACAAGACCGCCGAAGACCTGCGGGAGCTCGCAGGCGGTGCCGGACCGCCCGCAACCGTCGTGCACAACCCGCTGAATTGGGACTTTCACCCGGTATCGCAAGAGGAAACCGCGCAGCTCCTCGCCGCCCGAGGTATCGCCGACGGCAGGCCGTATCTGTTCCACGTCGGCAGCAACTCCTGGTATAAAAACCGGAGCGCCGCGGTGCGCATTTTCGCCGAACTCAAGCGCTTTCCGCAGTTTGCGCATACCAGGCTCATTCTTGCGGGCAAGCCCTGGGACGCGGACCTGCGCGAGGCCGTCGAAGCGAGCGGCGCGGCCCCGGATATTTTGGAGTTCGGTACCGTGAGCAATGAACAGCTCCGCGCCCTCTACAGCGGAGCGCAAGCCTTTCTGTTTCCATCGCGCCATGAGGGCTTCGGCTGGCCCATCCTCGAGGCCCAGGCATGCGGCTGCCCCGTCATCACCACCGCGCGCGCCCCCATGACCGAAGTCGCCGGAAGCGCAGCCATCTTCATCGACCCAGACGAGCCCGCGACCGCGGCCGAGACCATTCTTGCGCGACTCGACCGGCTTCCAGCCCTGCGCACGGAAGGCCTCGCCAACGCGGCGCACTTTTCCATGGATCGCGCCATCGATGGCTACCTCGCCGCCTACCGGAACGCGATCGCACAGCAGGAAGCGCGCTGATGTACATCGTCACCGGCGGCGCGGGCTTTATCGGCAGCAACCTCGTCCACGAGCTCAACCGCGCGGGCATTACCGACATCCTGCTCGTCGACAACCTCGCCGACGCGCGCAAGAGGCGCAACCTTGACGGCGCGCGCTTCACGGATTCCATGGACAAGCACGAGTTCCGCCGCGCGATGGCCGCGAACTCTCTCGGCCCTTCGGAGGTCGAAGCTGTTTTCCACCAGGGCGCCTGCGCCGACACTCTGGTCGACGACCGCGTGTATATGATGGACAACAACTTCACCTACTCGAAGGAAGTCCTGGCCTACGCCATCCGCGCCGCTGCGCCGCTGGTCTAGGCGTCCAGCGCCGCGGTCTACGGCCTCAGCGGCCCGGGCGGGTTCGCTCCCACGCCCGAGAACGAGCGTCCGCTCAACGTCTATGGTGCCTCCAAGCTCGCCTTTGACAATTACCTCCGAGAGCAGTTCCGCCTCGGCCGCGTGCCCTCGACCGCCGTCAGCCTGCGCTACTTCAACGCCTACGGCCCCCGCGAGCAGCACAAGGGCCGCATGGCGTCGGTCATCCACCGCTTCTCACGGGAAATCCTCGAAACCGGCCGCGTCCGCCTCTTTGAGGGCTCCGGTGGCTACGCACCCGGCGAGCAGCGTCGCGACTTCGTCTACGTCCGCGACCTATGCCGGTTGAACCTCTTCTTCGCCGGCGTCGGCGTCCCGCCTGCCGAGCGCAAAGCCCACCACGCCATCGTCAACGCCGGGTCGGGTGAATCCCGCTCCTTCAACGAAGTCGCCCGCGCGCTGATGCAAGTCCACGGAGAGGTCCCGATCGAGTACATCCCGTTCCCGCAAGATTTAGACGCACGCTATCAGCACTTCACCGAGGCTGACCTCCATGCGCTGCGCGAGACCGGGTGCGCTCTTCTGTTTACACCGTTAGAAGAAGGAGTGCGGGAAACTGTTGCGAAATCTTCAAAGCTGTGAGAAGAGTAATACAAGATCGTCGCGCGGTTCTATGAGCCGGGCCCGGTGAAGGAACGTTTGAATGAATTATTTGCAAAACTCTTCACAAGATCCAGCCCAAGGTGCAAGGGGTATTTTTCTACTGCTAGCGGGACTGCCTTTTATCTTCATCTTGATTGTGATTCTTGTCTGGATAGCGCTCGCCTTGTTCTTGGGCTATTTAGCAGCCCGAAAAGGCATGAACGGCTGGGCGTGGTTCCTCTTCGGGCTAATTTTTGGTCCGCTCTTCGGGCCATTGTTCCTTGCAGCGGCAGGCCAAAGATCTCCGGAACCCTTTGACGCAAATGGAGACTCGTCACCGAGCCTGCTTAATCGAAAGGAAGGTTGGAACTGAGCGAGCACACCGCCAAAGGCCTAAAGAATGCTCTTTTTGTAGTTGTTGGTTTAATCGGAGCATTAGTTGCGACAAGCTATATCGTAGGATTCGCGGGCTGCTCAGACGTGCTCGCTAGCCTGCAAACAGACGGAGCCAGAATTGCCCCCGCGCCTACTAAGCTGCAGGCACCTGAACCTGGTCAAAGTGACGTCTTTGGGCAAAAGGAAATTTTGCCGGGAAAAGATGCACGGAATCGCGACGGAATGCAGGCCTTTAACCGACATGACGGGCAAAGCTCAGTCGAGCGTGATAAGGATTTGTACTTGAAAAAAGCCGATGAAGCTGTTCAAGGAAGATTATCCTTGAAGTTTCTGCCTGAGGTCCCCAAGACGGCAAAAACGATCATAGCCTTCGATGTCGATGGTGACGGGAAGCTAGGCAACATACGCTTTCTCACGTACAGCGGTTATAGCGAGTTAGATCATACATGCGCGGATGCTATATCCGAAGCGAATTTACCGCTACTTCCACTTTCATTGAAATCATCAGGTATAACAGTCATTTACGCTTGCAACGGAACTGGTGTTTGATCTAACGTGAGGCGGACTGAATTGGCCTGACCGTCTACTCCTTGAGAATTAGAGAGATTTATCCAGAAGCAGTTCTACAGCTTCGCTCAAGTTGCCTGACGCCTTCTCGGCCAGGACGCGTGCCTTCTCCGCCCCAGCTTTCTGGGTTGCGTGATTGCCGCCGACGAAAACTGTCCGCATCCCAAGCCGCTCGCCCGCTTCGATGTCCGAAAGCGAGTCGCCCACAATCACACTGGTGCGAAAGTCGATCTCCGGATGGAGCGCGCGGGCTTGCTCAAACAGGCCGGACAGCGGCTTGCGGCAGTCGCACTCGTCCTTGTCATGCGGGCAGACAAAGATGCCGTCCACGTGCGCGCCGTGGGAGCGCAGCTCTTCCTTGAGGCGCGCGTGCAGCCGGTCGACGTCGTCCATGGTGTAGAGCCCGAGCGCGACACGTACTCGCCCTCCGGCGCCTTGCGGTTCAGCAC
>CAXTRW010000014.1:0-4874 GCA_964246765.1 uncultured Acidobacteriaceae bacterium
CGCCGGCGGCCGCGGGAGCGCAGCCGGCGCCGCGAGAGTTCGACATCCACGCGCAAAGCGAGCGTACAGAGCAGCGGCTCGCGACGGCGCAGGCAGCGCTCGCGGAGGTCCGGGGCGCGCCGGGCCTCGGCCAGGAACTTCAGGCGCACCATGGGGTGCTGCTGCGGCTGCATCACACGCCGCCGGACTTTGCGGCCCGCATGGCCTCGGCGCGGGCGCTGGAGCCGATCGAGGAGAGCCTGTCGGCCAAGCTGGAAGGCATGAGCGAGCGCCGCAGGCGCATGCAGGCCGACCTCCAGCTGCGGCGGGAAGGGCTGCGGGCGCGGCTGATCGGGTTTTGCGGGGCCAGCCTCCTCTCTGGCCTCGCGGTGCTGCTGCTGACTCTGGTGTGGACGACGCGGCCGCTTCGGCAGGCGGCCCGAGCGGCCCGGCGCATGGGCCAGGGCGACGCGCAAACGCGCATTGACTGGCCGCGCATGGACGAGCTGGGTACGCTGGCAACCGAGTTCAACCGCATGGCAATTCGGCTGCGCGACCTGCGTGAAACCGAAAGCGGCCGCCGCGAGATGGAGCTGCAGATGTCCGACGCCGTGGTGCAGAGCTTGTTTGAGCCGGTGATTGTGACCGACGGGCGCGGGCAAATTTTAAAGCTGAACAAGGCGGCGCGGGCGGTGCTGGGCGAAGAAGCGGGCCGGGGCGCGTTGAGCTCGACCCCGGGCGGGGAGCAGATTCTAGAGGCGATCCAGACCGCGGTCGCCTTCCAGCGCACGGTGGGCGGGGAGGGCGAGTCGGCGGTGGCGCCGGTGCGGGTCGGCGGCCGAAGCAGCAACTACCGTCTGCGCACCACGCCGATGCGCGACAACGAAGGGCACCTGCTGGGCGCGGTGACGGTGCTGGAGGACGTGACGGAACTGCAGGCTCTGGACCGGTTTAAGACCCGTTTTCTAGCCATTGCGTCCCAAAAGCTGCGCGATCCGCTCGAGAAACTACGGGTGGCCATCCATGCGTTGGCGCGGGGTTACGCGGGCGAGCTGCGGCCCTTGCAGGCGGACGTGGTGGAAGGGGCGCAGGACGAGGCGCAGCGCTTGGACGACCTGATGGCGGACCTGTTCGCGGTGGCGGAGCTGGACTCCGGCCGCAGAGGGCTGCGTCTGGAGCCTTTGCGGCCGCTGGATGTGCTGCGCGAGGCCCAGGCCAATGTGCGGGTCTCGGCGGCCGAGCGCGGGCTGACCGTCGAGGTGGAGGCCTACCCCGACCTGCAGCGAGTGGAGGCCGACCGTCGGGCGCTGCGGTCAATCTTTGAAAACCTGCTGAGCAACGCGGTCGGAAACACGCCGAGCGGCGGGTCCGTGTGGCTGCGAGCCAAGGAAGGGAAAAACCTGGTGCAGTTCAGCGTCGGAGATACCGGCCGCGGGATCGAGCCGGAGCGGCTGGACACGATCTTCGGGCGGTTCAACTCGGGCTCGTCCGAGGGAACCGGGCTGGGCCTGGCGCTGGTGCGGCGACTGGTGGAGGCGCAGGGCGGCCAGATTTCGGTGGAAAGCCGGGTCGGCGCGGGCTCGACGTTCACATTCTCACTGCCCGCGGCTGCCTTGACGGCTACGCGGCATCCCGTCGAGGCCGGCTGAGGAATGCCCGAGGTGAACAAACCCGAGGAAACCCCGTCGGCTCGTTTGCGCGTCTACATCGGCGCCGCGCCGGGCGTGGGCAAGACCTACACGATGCTGGAGCATGCGCACGGGCTGCGGCGGGCCGGCGTCGACGTCGTGATCGGGTTTGTGGAGCCGCACGGGCGCGCAGAAACAGCGGCGCTGATCGACGGCCTGGAGGTGGTTCCGCGCAAACAGATCCAGTACCGCTCGGTTTCGCTCGAGGAGATGGACCTGGAAGCCATCCTGGCCCGGCGCCCTCATACGGTGCTGGTGGACGAACTGCCGCACACCAACGTGCCGGGCTCGCGCAACCGCAAACGCTACGAGGACGTGCTGGAGCTGCTGGACGCGGGCATCAACGTGGAGACCGCGGTCAACGTGCAGCACCTGGAAACGCTGATCGACGCGGTGGCGCGCTCGGCTAACACACAGATCCGGGAAACGGTGCCGGACAGCTTTTTGCGCCGCGCCGACGAGGTGGTGAACGTCGATATACCCATCGACGAGCTGCGGGCTCGGCTGCGGGCGGGCAAAATCTATCGCCGGGAGCAGGTCGAGCCGGCGCTGGCCAACTTTTTCCGTAAAGGCAACCTGACCTTGCTGCGCGAGCTCGCGCTGAGGACCACGGCCGAGCAGGTCAGCGTGGCGGCGTCAGAATACCGGCGTGCCCAGGGCCTGGAGCAGGCGCCGGTACCGGAGAAGGTGATGGTGTGCCTGAGCCACCGGCCTGGAACCGAGCGGCTGATCCGCACCGGGGCGCGCATTGCCGGACGCCTGGCCACCAACTGGTATGCCGTGTACGTCGAAGGCGCGCGCGGGCACCGTCCGGACGACCCCGAATCTGTGGCGCGGCTGGAAGACTACCGCCGGCTGGCCAAAACCCTGGGCGCGCACACGGTCACGCTGGAGGAAAAAGATGTGGGCCGGGCGCTGATCGAGTTCGCTAAACGCGAGTCGATCTCGCACGTGGTCTTCGGCCAGGCGGCACGCTCGCGTTGGGACCTGCTGCTGCGCGGTTCGGTGATCAACGACTTCCTGAACGAGATGCGCGACACCACCATCCAGGTCGTGCCCATGAGCAAAGGTCGGCGGCAGTAAGCAGCCGGCCCGCTATGGTAGTTTTAGAGCTGGCCCTTGTGGATGTGAGCTCGTAGCTCAGTTGGTAGAGCAATGCACTTTTAATGCATGGGTCCTGGGTTCGAGCCCCAGCGAGCTCACCAGTGTTTCCTTCCTGACGGCCGAGCGCGGCCCGTTCGTGTCATGCTTTCCTGTATCGAAGCGGAGAGCCGCCTTGGCGGCTTTCGCAATCCTGTGATCGGGTGAACGATGGCCGAATCTGAGTGGAAGCCGAAAGCCAACCCCTGGGTGATCGCCGCCGTGGTGGCGCTGGCTGCGTTCATGGAGGTGCTCGACACCTCGATCGCGAACGTGGCAATTCCCTATATCGCAGGCGGTTTAGCGGCGAGCCAGGACCAGGCCGAGTGGGTGTTGACGACGTACCTGGTTGCCAACGCGATTGTGCTGCCGATCGGCGGCTGGGCCTCCAGCGTAGTCGGGCGCAAGAACTATTTCATGCTGTGCCTGGTGATCTTCACGGTTGCGTCGCTGCTCTGCGGCATAGCGCCTTCGCTTCCGCTGCTGCTGCTGTTCCGGGGGCTTCATGGGGCGGGCGGGGGCGGCCTGCAGCCGATCGCGCAGGCGATCATGGCCGACTCGTTTGAGCCGTCGAAGCGCGCGCTGGCCTTCTCGCTTTACGGGCTTGTGGCTGTGTTCGCGCCCTCCATCGGGCCTACCATCGGCGGCTGGATCACGTTCAATTACAGCTGGAACTGGATCTTTTTCATCAATCTGCCGGTTGGTATCCTGGCGCTGTTTCTGGTCAATCGGGTGGTGGACGACCCGCCTTGGATCAAGCACGATCTCGGCAACTTCAAGCGCGTGGACTATTGGGGATTCGGCCTTCTGAGCTTGTCGATGGGAACCCTCGAAGTTTCCATGGACAAGGGTGAGGAGTGGGACTGGTTCGGGTCGACCAAAATCCGCTGGTTCTTCGGCTTTTTTGTTGTGTCGTTTATCCTGCTGATCTGGCGCGAATGGACGGCAAAAAACCCACTGATTCAGGTCAAACTGTTTAAGTTTAAGAACTTCGCGGTGTGCGCCCTGCTGATGCTGGCGCTGGGCGGCATCCTGAATGCCGCGACGGTGTTGCAGCCGCAGCTGCTCCAGTCGTTTTTCGGCTACACGCCCACCCTGGCAGGGCTCTCGCTGATGCTGGGCGGGTTCGCCGTGATGGCCATGCTGCCCATAGCCGGACAGCTGCTCAGCCGGTTTCCCGCGCGGAGTCTGATCTCCTTCGGATTCATGTGCTTCGCGGTCGGATTCCTATGGTCAGGCTACAACTTGAGTCTGGGATTGGACTTTTTTCATCTTTCTATCATGCGCGTCGTCCAGATCGCGGGCATACCGTTTGTATTCATTTCCATCACCACCGCAGCTTACTTTAACGTGCCTAGGGAGATGAACAACCAGGTATCCGGGCTGATCAACTTTATGCGCAACCTGGGCGGCAGCGTCCTGATTTCTCTGACCAACGCGTTTATCACCGAGTCGCAGCAGTTTCACCGCACCGCCATGATGAAGCACATCTCCTCATCCAGCATGAACTACCAGCAAACGCTGGACCGGTACCAGAGCGCGGTGACGGGCGCGGTCGGTCCGGCAAACGCGGCTTCCGGCGCGCAGCAGCAGGTTTACAGCGCGCTTGGCAATCAGGCGGGGATACTCTCGTATGTCGACGTGTACTGGCTGCTGGGCTACGCGGCGGTGGTGATGGTGGTCATGAGTTTCGTTCTGGATCGCAACAACCCGAAAGCCGGGCGCGGCGGCCAGGCAGCAGCCCATTAAAGACGCACGATCACACGATAGAAAAGCCAGACTCCGATGACGAGCAGCAAGGGCGCGGCAAGGAAGCGTCCGGCGCCGACGGAACGGGTCAGCAACAGCACGCCGAGCGCGAGCGAACCCAGGCCGACCATGAGAAATGCCATGTGAGCAACGAATGGGAGGGCGACTTCCATGGCGGTCCTTTCAGCAGGAATGGTGTTGGGATGCGAGGGCGGCGTCCCGCGCTCCCAAGCTCCGGTTCGAGCACGCTTGCCTTGGTAAGGCAGTTCTCGTATTGGTGTAGAGGGAGAGTTTGGTGGCAGTGTGGCTTTTCCCGCC
>CAXTRW010000014.1:4895-5983 GCA_964246765.1 uncultured Acidobacteriaceae bacterium
GGGGGGGGGGGGCCGCCCCCCCCCCCCCCCCCCCACGTCCAGCGATGCCGGCCGCTCTACGTATGTACGAGAACTGCCCTAGCGGCGCTATCGCAGCTGCGGCGCCGGAGCCGACACTGCGCCTCCATTGCTGCCGGGCCCGACCGCATACCGGCCGGTGGAGCGCCAAGTGCCTAGCTGGATATCTTTGGCGTTGAGCGCCTCCCGCTGGGCGGCGAGCGCGTGGATGCGCTTGAACTCGGCTGAGGTCACCGTCGGGTGCGGGCGCCGAGGCAGCGTGGCGATCTCGCGGTCGACATACTCGGTGCGATTGCCGGGGTTGGGGTGGTCGCTCAGGAACTGCGCGCCGCCGGGGCCGTATTTTGCCTGGATGGTTTCAAAGAACTGGGGCAGCCCGCGCGGGTCGTAGCCTGCGTTGTACAGGATGTCCGTGCCGAGCAGGTCGGCCTGCTGCTCGTCGCCGCGGGACATGTGGAGGAAGTCAAGGCTTTGGCCCATGCCGATGCCCTGCTGGGCGAGCTGGCCGGCCGCGCCGTTGCCCAGCAGAATGGCCGAGCCGAGCGCGCCCAAGCCGTAGAAAATGCCGCGGGTGCGCTGTTTGGTCAGATTGCAGGTGGAGTGGCGCATGACGACATGCGAGATCTCGTGGGCCATGACGCCGGCGAGCTGGGCTTCCGTGTCCGCCGCCTGCACCGTGCCTAGGTTGACGAAAACCGACCCGCCGGGCAGGGCGAAGGCGTTGATTTCGCTGCTCGCGACGACGTGGAAGTTAAACGGCCACTTTTGCGCGACGCCCGGCGAGGGCGGCGCGAACTGCACCAGGCGCGCGCCCAGGTCTTGCACGTACTGCGTGATCGGGTCGTTCTCCGGCAGTACCGGCATTTGCCGGTAGACCTGGGCGGCGACCTTCTGCCCCTCGGCGATCTCCTGCTCCGGGGTGAAGGCGTTTTTGCAGGTGACGGGCTCAAACCGGGCCAGGGCCGGGGGCGTGGCCAGGGGCACAAGCAGGGAGCAGAACAGTGCGGCGGCTAGAGTCGATCTGGCGTTCATGCGTTCTACCTTTTACGATGCGGGCTGCCGGCGGGTGA
>CAXTRW010000014.1:6001-18406 GCA_964246765.1 uncultured Acidobacteriaceae bacterium
CGGCGAAACCGTCCGAAGGCGCTCTGCCGCGCCCTCGGCGGTGATGTCGCGCTGCGGCATTCCGAGCATTTCAAAGCCCACCATGAACTTCTTGACCGTGGCGGATCGCAGCAGCGGCGGGTAAAAGTGCCCGTGCCACACGAAGCCGGGGTGCTCTTGCCCATCGCAGGGCGCGCCGTGGAAGCCCATCGTGTAGGGAAAGCTGGTTTCAAACAGGTTGTCGTAGCGCACGGTGAGTTGTCCGAGAATGTCGGCCAAGCCGGAGCGCTGGGCGGGGGAAAACTCGCGCAGCGCGGTTTTCGGCTCGCGCAGCAGAATCAGGGTCTCAAACGGCCAAACCGCCCACCAGGGAACCACCACGAGAAACGCGTCGTTTTCGCAGACAATGCGGGTTTTCTGCTCCGCTTCGAGCGCCGCATAGTCGGCCAGCAGCGGGCTGGCTCGCTCTTGGAAGTACTCGGCCTGGGCGGCGGCTTCGCGGGCGGGCTCGTCGGGAACGTGCCCGGTGGCCCAGATTTGGCAGTGGGGATGCGGGTTGCTGGCGCCCATCATGGCGCCGCGGTTCTCGAAAATCTGCACGTAGCTGACCGCGGGAGCGGCGCTCAGTTCAGCCTCCTGCTCCACCCAGGCGTCCACCACGCGCTCGACGTCGGCTCGCTGCATGCGGGCCAGGGTGAGGGAGTGGTCGGGATGGAAGCAAAGCACGCGGCAGCGGCCGTGCTCGGGCTCGGCGCGCAGCAGGGGCGAGGGCGTGGGCATGGAGTCGGGCCCGGTCGGCAGCAGCGCCGGGTAGTCGTTGTCGAAGACGTAGACGTGCTCGTATTTGGGGGTATGCTCGCCCCCCGCGCGCGGATTGCCGGGGCACAGGTAGCACTTGGGGTCGTAATGAAGGTCGCTGAACGCGCCGGCTTCGCCGATCTCGCCCTGCCAGGGCCGCTGCGTACGCTGGGGAGAGACGAGCACCCAGTCTCCGCGCAGGGGATTGTAGCGGCGATGGGGGGTAAGGGTTTCGGGCACTGGGTTCTCCTCGGGGTCCTCGCGCATTGCCTCCGGAGCGGGCCCGCCTTATTCTAAGCGCTGCGTTCCCTTCCGGCCATGCCCCTCCCCTTGCTGCCAGCCATCGCGACGCTCCACGACTACGCCACGCGCCTGTGGCATCAGGACGACCGCGCGGAGCCGGGCGCGGTAAGCGAGCTGGAGGCGCTGATTCTAGGGCAGCACCGAACCAACTACGACCTTTGGCACCTGGAAGACGCGGCGCGCGCGCCGGGAGCCTCCGATGCGGAGGTGGTCGAAGCCAAGCGCTCCATCGACCGCGTAAACCAGCGGCGCAACGACCTGTCCGAGGGCTGCGACCGGTTGCTGCTGGCCCTGCTCGCGCCTCACCGCCTGCCGCATCCGGAGGCGGAACTGGCTTCGGAAAGCCCCGGACTGATGATCGACCGGCTCTCCATCCTGGCGCTCAAGCTGCATCACACGCGCGAGGAAGCAAGCCGCCCCGGCGCCCCCGGCGGCCACGCGGAGCGCAACCGGGAGCGCCTGGCGCTACTGCTGGAGCAGCGCGCAGACCTCGAAACGGCGCTGGAAAGGCTGTGGCGGAGGGTTCTGGCCTCCGAGCGCGGCTTCAAAGTGTACCGGCAATTGAAGATGTACAACGACCCCGAGCTCAACCCTTCCGTTTACCGGGCGCGGCCCAGCCCGCCATCGGTAATTTGACTGCGTGCCCGCGCATGGGTATAAAACGAGGCAACCGGACCCCCGCGCCTGCGACCTGCGCGCCCGCGGCCCGTAACGCACGGAGAACAGGCCTTCCGCATGTACAACCCTTCCGCCACACCCAAAACGCTGGCCGCCCGGATCCACCCTTTTACCAACAATGCGCAACGAGAAGCCCTGAACGTGTATTCCAACGCGGTGCAGGAAATGCAGACGGGGAACTTCCGGGAAGCGCTCGCGGGCTTCCAGTCCCTGGACAGCAGTGCATCGCCCGAGATACGCGAGCGGGCGGGCGTCTACCGCCAGGCCTGCGAACGGCAGCTGCAGCAGCGGGAAAAAAGCCTGGAGTTCCACACCCCTTCCGAGCAGTACGATTACGCCATCGTGTGCATCAACAACAATGACTATGACGAGGCGCGGGAGCACCTCCAGGCCATTCTCGAGTACGATGAGCGGGCCGATTACGCCCACTATGGCATGGCCATGCTCCACGGGGTTACCGGCCAGTCGGAGGCTTGCCTCGAGCACCTCCAGCGCGCCATCCAGCTGAACCCCTTCAACCGCGTCCAGGCGCGCAGCGACGCGGACTTCCGGCCCATGGCCGACGACCCGCGCTTTACCGAGCTGCTGTACCCGGAAGCGAGCTAGGGTTTAGCGACGCACGCACGCCCTCTCCGCATGGCCCTTGCCTCACAAGCCGAACACAATGCCAAGCCGCTCCGCGTAGTCGCCCTGGGCGGGGGCACGGGCTTGAGCACACTGCTGCGCGGGCTCAAGCACTTTACCGCTTCCGGGTCCAAAGCCGCGCCCTCGCCTGAAAGCCTGATCGGCGAACTGTCTGCCATCGTCACCGTCACCGACGACGGCGGGTCCTCGGGACGACTGCGCCAGGACTTCAAAATGTTGCCCCCGGGCGACCTGCGCAACTGCATGGTGGCGCTCAGCGAGGATGAGCAGCTTTTGTCCCAGCTGTTCCGGCACCGGTTCCGCGCGGGCGGCGAGCTGGAGGGCCACTCGTTCGGGAACCTGTTCGTCGCCGCGCTCCAGGAGATGACGGGCGACTTCGCGCAGGCGGTCAAACTGGCCGCCGAGGTGCTCGCGACGCGCGGGCGCATTTACCCGGCCACCAACGCCAATGTGACTCTGGCCGCCCGCATGGACTCAGGCGAGCTGGTGCGGGGCGAAACGCGCATCACGGAAAGCCGCGCGCGCATTGTAGAGTTGGTGCTGGAGCTGGCCGCTTCGGCGCACCCATCCGATGCGCTCGAGCCCGCGCACGTCGCGCCCCTGCCGGAGACCCTGGAGGCGATCGCCGGGGCCGACCTGATCACTTTGGGGCCCGGTTCGCTGTTTACCAGCGTGATTACAAATCTGCTGGTCGCCGGCATCCCCGAGGCGCTCGCAGCAGCCCGGGGTACGCGCGTGTATGTGTGCAACCTGATGACCCAGGGCAACGAAAGCCTGCACCTGAGAGCTTCCGAGCACATCGAGCGCATGTACGAGCACGCACGCGCTCCGTTTCTGGACTACGCGCTGGTCAACACAGCTCCGGTCTCCGAGGCCATCCGCGAACGCTACGCGGCCGAGGGCGCCGAGGCGATCGCCCCGGACGTGGAGCGGATCGAGCGGATGGGGATCCGGTGCATCGCGGGGGCGTTCGCGGCGGAAGGCGACGTGCTGCGGCACGACGCGGACCTGGTAGCGCGCACGCTGCTGCGTTTGGCTTTGGCCGAGCGGGCGGTCAAGGGACGCCGGGGGACGAACGCTGTTCCGGCATAAGCACCGGGAGGATTTGGCGGCCGTTCTTGCGGTATACGCGGAAATGCCGGTCGAGCGTGAAAACGACCGAGCCTTCGTGCTGCTCAGCCATGCGCAGGAGGCAGGCGTCGGCCAGGGACATGGGCAGTTCCCGGTATTTTGAGATCAGTTTGGCCAGGCTCGCCTGCTCGGCCTGGATGGAAAACTCGACCTGGAGCAAGCCCGTGGCCATGAGCTCAAAAAAGCGCCGCGGCCCGTCGTGGTGGCGGGAAAGCAGAAACAAGGCCTCGGCGAGGACCGGCTCGCAGGTGTAAAAAGGCGCGGGCAGCTCGGCGAACTGCTCTTTGACCCACTCGTGGGAGGCCTCGGAGGAGCGCAGAAACGCGACCAGCGGGCCGGTGTCGACCAGGACGCGGGCCCTACTCGCCAAAGCCGCGCATGTGTTCGGGGTTGGTGGCCAGGTCCGTCGCCGCGTTCGGGCCGCCCCGAATGGAGCCGCACAGGTGCCCCACCAGGTCCATCGCGCGAATTACCTTCGGACCCGGCTGCAACGCCAGACGGGCTTCCAGCGCCTCGCGCAGTACGGAGGACTTCGAGCGCCGCTCGGCGCGCGCGAGCGCATCCAGCTGCGCGGACAAGCCCTCAGGAAGTTTGCAAGTCAAGAGATTCATACAGCGATCGTAATACCGGGCGAAGCCGATAGCAATACCCGAGTCCATATTTTGCGTTTATGGCCGAAAATGTTCGATTCCAGGTCATGGTTTGCCGTTCAGTCCCGCGCGAATCATCGGCAGTCCCGTGCTCGGCCAGTGATCGACCCGCGCATCGAGGTTGGGGCCCACGGCGAAGTCCGGGTCGGTGACCGGGTCGATGTCGACATTCCAACCGTCCAGCGTGACCAACGGCAGATCGCCCCGGAGGTCAGCTTCGGCTGCGTCGAGGGTGACAGATCGGCTCTCGCCCGGCACGAGCGACAGGTAATTGCCGGAGGCGAACACGGGCAGAACCCGCTCGCCGGTGCTCTTGCGGCGCAGCTGCAGGTGGGCCATCAGGGCCACGGTGGTGCCGGGATTGTGGAGCGTGACATCGAGCAGTACGCGGCCGTTGGCGTCATGGCGGCGCACGGTCGCCGTGAGTTTGATGACCGGCAGCGAACCGAGCGGGGACAGGTCCTCGCCCTGCTCCGGCCTGGGCTTCCAGTACAGATTGCGCGAAACGACGTTTCCATCCGCGCCGCGCAGAGTCAGGCTTACGAAGTACACGGAGGACAGCTCGTCGGGGATGGGAACGTCGCTGAGGGTCAGAGCTGTGTCTGGAGCCGCGTTGACCGGGTAGTCGCGTTCGAGCGCGGATTTGCCGTCGAGCGACAAGAGGCTGAGGTGCGCCGTCGCGCCGCTCACCGGCTCGGGCAGATTGTTGATCACCTGCAAGGTTCCGTCTGCTTCGTTCATCTGGATGTGCACGGGCTCCGCGGCGGACTGCACGGCGTACAGCGAGGCGTTGGGCTCCAGGTCGTAGTGGTACAGCTGCCACACAAAGCTGGGCTGGGCCGGATTACTCATCCAGGTCAGGATGCCGGTGTAGGGGTGAAACAACTTCGCGTTGCGCCCCTCATACATGGCGCGAAAAGCCTCGTAGTTCATCAACTGGGCTTTTTGGACGAAGTCGGCCAGATTGGCGATGCGGCCATAGCGCCCGGCCAGCACATAGGGGTAGGTGTCGCCGTGCTGCGCCCCCTTGGCCAGGTCGTGCTCGGCCCAGTCGTCGTTGATGGTTTCCCAGTCCGCTTGCGGCATCATGCCGTGGACTGACTCAAGCGTAGGCACGGAAACCGAGCCGGTTTCGGTCTTGAACGGCGCGTCGTAAACGTAAAAGGCGCGCGGCTCCCGCCAGTAGTAGGGGCCGTGCGAGGTGACCCCCCGCCCCGCGGTCGAGCTCGGCTGGTACAGGCGCACTGGGTCGAGCTCCGGCAGCATGGCGCGCAGGGCCCGGTCGATGGCGGGCGGCGGATAGCCTTCGTTGCGAGCGCACCAAAGAGCGATCGACGGGTGATTTCGGAAGCGCAGCACCTTGTCGCGCACGTTGGCCAGGTACGTGGGCACGTCGTCGGGATTGGGGCCGTCGCTCGGGTTGGGCTGGAAAAACTCGTCCCATATCAGGATGCCGTACTTATCGCACAGCTCGTAAAAGTCCTCGCCCGTGCTTTGGCCCACCCAGTTGCGAATCATGTTGAGGTGGGCGAGCGCGTGCATGTGGATTTCCGCGTCGAGCCGGGCGCGCGGAATGCGCTTAAGGCCCTCGTCGAGGCCCCAGTCGCCGCCGCGGATGAAAACAGGCACACCGTTGACCGCGATTGTGAGCGCGTCCGAGCCCGGCGCTTCATAGGTGATCTTGCGGATGCCGAAGCTCGTGTCGTGAGCGTCGGAGTCGGTTTTGCCCTGCACGAAATGCAGGTGCAGCGTGTACAGGTTCTGCGGGCCGTAGCCGTTGGGCCACCACAGACGCGGGTTGGCCACGTGCAGGGCCGCCGTGGTTTTCGGGTCGAACGCGACGACCTGCTTCGCGTTGGGAGCGAGCGTTACTTTTTGTGAGAAAACAACATCGCCGAAGCTGCCTTCCAGAGTCCCTTTTTGCTCCTTGGGGCTGGTGTTCTCAAGCGTCGTTTTCACGGACACATCGGCCGAGTCGGTGCGCGGCAAAGGCAGGTCGGTGGTCACCAGGGGGTTTTCTACCAGCACGGGGCCGGACGCAGACAGCCAGACCTTGCGCCACAGGCCGGTGTCGCGGTCGCGGATGGCCGGGAGCCAGTCCCAGCCGATGGTGGAGAGAAATGTGGGCCCATCGATGGCAGTGATGCCGCCGTTGGGACCCAGGCCATTGGCGATGGTGTGCTCGTGCGGCACGCCGGGGTGCGGCTGGGGCGACACGCGCACGGCAATCACAGCGGTTTCGCCCGGCTTGATCAGGGAGGTGATATCGAAGCGCCCGCGGATAAATGCGCCTGTGAGCGTGCCGGCCTCGGTTCCATTCACCCATACCTCGGAGGCAAAGTTGGCGCCGTCCAGGTGGAGTGCGACGCGTCGATGGGCGTAGCTTTTCGGAACAGTGACGACCGTCCGGTACCAGTACGATGTCTTGTTCAGGCTTTCCGGAATGCCCCGGTTATTTTCGCCGTAAAGCGGCTCAGGGTATACCCCATCCTGCACCATGCTGGTGAGCACCGTTCCGGGAACCGCGGCGGCGAGCCAGCCCTGGGGCCGGTAGCTGCTCGATGAGACAACCGCGCCGCTTTCGGGGACCTTGGCGCTGTGCTGCAACTGCCAGCCGGAAACGAGATCGATCGGAGCGGGCAGCGGTGCCGCGAGCGATGAAACCGCTGTGAACGCGCCCGCCGCGAACAGGATGAAGCTCATTCCGCGCATACCCAATGCACAACCCCCTTGAAACCGCGCCGCGCCCGAAAATGACGCCGTGGTACAGATTACCCCGGCGCGGCGATGGCTGGCGTTTTTTTGGGGCGCGGACGCTCAGGCGAGGGTGCGCTTGAGCTGGCCGCAGGCAGCGTAGATGTCGCGGCCGCGAGGGCGGCGGGTGAAGGCCGCGACACCCTGGGCAATGAGGCGCTTTTGGAACGCGTCGACCGCGGCCGGGTCGGGTTGGGCGTAGGGGGTACCCGGGCCGGGATTCCAGACGATCAGGTTGACGTAGGCCGGGAAGCCTGCCTGCTTTACCAGCGCGACAACCTCATCCGCATGTCCCGGGTGGTCGTTGACGCCGCCGAGCAGGACGTACTCGAACGTGATCTTTTCGCGCGGCCCCAGTGGAATCTGCCGCACTGCCTCGAGCACCGCCTCGATGTTCCACTTGCGGGTGACCGGCATGATTTGCTCGCGGACATGGTCGTTTGAAGCATTGAGCGAGAGCGCCAGGCGAGGGCGCGCGGGCTCCCCGGCAAAGCGCAGGATGCCCGGGACAATGCCGGAGGTAGACACGGTCATGCGTGAAGCATGGAGGCCGACGGGGCCGGAGAGCAAGCGAAAAGCGGCGATCCAGGCGTCGTAATTGAGGAACGGCTCGCCCATACCCATAAAAACGAGGTTGATCCGGTCGCGCCCGAGGTGGACTTTTTGCCTCTTCAGGACCGCGACCACCTGGCCCGCGATCTCGCCCGCGAAAAGATTGCGCACGATTCCCATCTGGGCGGTAAGGCAGAATTGGCAGTTCACCGCGCAGCCGATTTGCGACGAAACGCAGAGGGTGGCGCGGCGCTGGGGTGCGCTCGTGCCGCGAGTGTCGTCGTCCTCTTCCCTGCCCTCGTCCTCATCCATGTCGCAGGCGCTGTTCGGCATCCAGACGGTTTCCACAGTCTGGCCGTCCAAACCGGCGATGAGGTAGCGCTCGGTGCCGTCGACCGAGCGGAAGGTTTCGCTGATTTCGGGCAGGCCGACCGTGTACCCGCCCTCTTGCAGCCGGTCGCGGAAGTTCTTGGGAAGCGTGGAAATCTCGTCGAGCGAGCCGGCCCAGTCGCGGTAGAGTGCCTGCTCGAGCTGCCGGGCACGGAAGGGCTTTTCGCCGAACTTCGCGGCCACGTCGGCCAGCCCGTCCGAAGCGAGGCCGAAGAGGGGCTTGGGGGCCGTCGCGGGCCGGCCATCTACAATAGGGAAAAACCCGTTGGCAAGCGAAGTAGACATGAGTGTGTGCCACTCAAGGATACCGCAGGCGGGCCTATAGGACGGCATGACAGATACCCAAGTGAACTACGAAGCGCCCGACCGCAACATCCGCCGCACCACCCTCGCGAACGGCATGGTGATCCTGACCGAGGAGATGCCCCACCTGCGCTCGGTGGCCATGGGCGCGTGGGTGCGCGCGGGCTCGCGGCACGAAGCCGCGGAGGTCAACGGCATTTCGCACTTTGCCGAGCACATGGTGTTTAAGGGCACCGAAACGCGTTCAGCGCAGCGGATCGCGCGCGAGGTGGACGCGATCGGCGGCAATCTCGACGCGTTTACCGGCAAGGAAACCGTGTGCTTCAATATGCGGGTCCTGGACGAGCACACCCCCAAGGCGCTCGACATCCTGTCAGACCTGGTGCTGCACCCGACCTTTGCCGAGGAGGAAATCCGGCGCGAGCGGGGCGTAATCCTCGAAGAGATCAAAATGGACGAGGACAACCCGGACTACCTGGTTCACGAGATCTGGACCCAGAACTTTTGGCAGGGCAATGCGCTGGGGCGGCCGATTCTGGGGACGGAAAAAACGGTCGGGTCGTTTGACCGCTCGACGCTGGTGGACTATTACGGCTCGCGTTTCCATGGCGGAAATATCGTGTTTTCGGCTGCCGGGCATATCGACCACGACCGATTTGTGGCCATGGTAACGGAAAAGTTTTCCGCGCTGCCCGCGGGCTCGCCGCTCACGGTAGAGGCCCCGCCGAAGACCGCGGCCAAGATCATCCTGCGCAACAAGAAATCGCTCGAGCAGGTACAGCTGTGCCTGGGCGTCCCGGGGCGGCCCTTGGCCGACGAATCGCGCTACGTTTCCCTATTGCTCAACACCATCCTGGGCGGCGGCATGAGCTCGCGGCTGTTCCAGACGGTGCGCGAGGAGCACGGCCTGGCCTACTCGATTTACTCAGACCTGAGCCCGTACCGGGATACCGGCTCCTTGTGCGTGTTCGCGGGCACCTCGGCGGATAAGTCGCTCGAGCTGATCCGGTTGGTGATGGAGGAGTTCAGGCGTTTGAAAGAAAACCCGGTCGAGGCCGACGAGCTGCGCCGCGCCAAGGACCAGCTCAAGGGCAATCTCCTGCTGTCACTTGAAAGCTCCGGGGCGCGCATGTCAAACCTGGCCCGGCAGCAGATGTACTTCGACCACTTCTTCGGGCCGAATGAGATTTTGGCGCGGGTGGAAGCGGTTCAGGTCGAGGACCTGCAGCGGATGGCGCAAACGCTGTTCGACCCGGAGCGGGTGGCGCTGACAATGCTTGGGCGTTTGGATGGGGTCAAGGTGGAGCGGGCGCAGTTGGTGTGCTGAGGGCGCTATTCTTCCGGAGGCAGCCGGTCGAGCGCTTCGCGGACTGCCTGCTCCAGGGCCGGGAGATCTTTGTTGAGAACCACCCAGATTTTCTCGTCCGAAATGGAGTCATAAGCGTGGCGGAGGACGTTTCCGAGTGCCCGGATGGCTCTCCAATCTGGCCCTGGGCAAAGTACACTTGCTTCGCTGCCGAGCCTCAGAGCTGCTTCAGTCACGACCTGAAGCCTGCGCTCGACGCCATCCCGTACCAAGATGTTTTCTAGGTAGCCCTTAAAATCTATGTCTCCCAAGTGTTTTCGGATTATGGCAGCAGCGTCGAGAATGTCTTGAAAGAGAAAACGCGGATCCTTAAAAGACATCGATAGCATCCTTCAAGGCTTGCTTGCGTACTCTTTCTCTCATCCATTGTTTGGGCGAAATGTCGACGTCGACACCGAGCATTTCCTGACAATCGGCAATCCACCCGCCCAGCGTAAGAAGAGACTTCATTTTCGAATCGTCGTATTCGATCATCAGGTCCACGTCCGACTCCGGCCCCTGATCTCCGCGCGCGGTCGACCCGAACAGGCTCAGGTGCACGATGCCGGCTGCCTTCAGCTCGGCTTCGTGGGCGCGGAGGATGGTGATGACTTCGGCGGCCTGCATGGGTCCATGCTGGCACAGGGCCGGGCCCGGCGCAACAAAAAGGGGCGGGATCAACCCGCCCCCCTTTCGTCTAGAGCGCGCCGCGGTTGCGCAATATCTGGATTTCTGAGCGAAGCCCATCGAGCCCGGCCGCTGTATACACTCCGTAGAGCCGCTCGGCGCTGAAGTTCGCGAGGACCACATTGCGGAACTTGTTGTTGTAGTTGGCCGCGTCCGCCGCGTTGTAGCCGAAAGAGGGCGCGAGCTGTGCCAGCAGCGCCTGCACCGCGGTGACCGCCGGGATGGACTGGGTGAAGTCGGCGTCCGACAAATTATGCAGTTGGTACTCGGTCAGGATGTTGGTTTGGCCGGCGGCGAGCAGGTCCGCGCTGCCCAGAGCCCGCAGGGCGGGCAGGCGCAGATGTCCCTTTGCGTCGGCGACCAAGTAGCCTTTCGCAACCGGGTCAAGCTGGGCGATGATTGCCGCCGCGCGAATCCAATTGACGACCTTATACTCGTTGCCGAGGGTTGGCGCGGAGTGGGCCGAGGCTTGGGTAATGATGAAGGCGGGAGAGAAGCCCCGCTTCATGGACTCAGCCAGCGACAAGATGTGGTGGCCGCCGGTACGCGAGTCGCCGGCCTGGCCGTAGTTGTCCAGCCCCGAGCCGGAGCCGCCGATGCTCAGCTCAGGGAACTCCGTCCCGTCAGCGTTCCACTGGAAGACGATACTTTTGGCCCAGTCATGCCAGAGCGGGGCGCCGACGATCAAGTCGCTGTCGAGAAAGGGCGAGAGGGCGGCTAACTGCTGGGGCTTGGGATTGGCGATGCCGGCCTTGTTGACAAACGGGAGGCCCGCGGACTCCGTTTGGCCGTAGACATTGCCGTACTCCGAGGCCAGGTCGATATCGGCGACCTCGTTGTTGCTTTCATGCACGGCGAGCCCGCCCGGGTAGGCGTGGTGCGAGTTGTTGCCAGAGCCCGGCGCGGAAACGAACGGCTGCGGCAGGCGCGGGCAGGCGGTGCCGTCATTGCGCACGGGCGGAAACACGCCGGCAAGCAGGCCGCCGGGAAAGGTCGCGTCATCGGCCGGATTCAAAAGTCCCGATTCAGTAAGCGCGGCCACGATGGCCTGCCGGTTGCCCGGCTTGAGATTGGCGCGGTGGAGAATGCAGGTGTTCGGGTTCACAATGGCGTCATAGCTCTGCACGCGCAGGTTGTCGTCGGCAAGCCGGCCGATTTGCGCCTGGATGAAACTGTAAGCGGACTGAACGAACGGGGAGCTTTTGGCAATGGCCTCCGCGCGGGCATTGCCGGCGCCCGGCGATGGAGGCATTTGGGCCAAGGCAGCGGAGGCCAAGGCGAGCATCGCGAACGCGGAGCTGAACTTCAAAGAACGAAGCATGGGAGATCCTTTCGGCTCTCCTTCGCGGGAGAGCGGTGAGCAGATTCAGGGGCATCGAAGCTCACACAGGACGCTAGCAGGACCCGGGCGCGCTTCAGTTGAACGCTGCGTCAAATTTCTCCATGGCCTTTTTTGGGCGGCTGCACGCCGCTCACCGAAGAGGTTGGCGGGCAGGGCGCGGGTCGGGTAGGATTTCATCGGGGGCTGCTCACCAGCCCAGCCCTCGCGGAGTCCGATGCACATGATGCCCCTTCTTTGCCGCCGCCGCGGCGGCCGCCGCCCGGATCGCGAATCCGGGTTTACGCTTGTGGAACTGCTGATCGTGATTTCGATCGTAGTGATCCTGATGCTCGTGCTGATTCCCCAGCTCACCTCGGCGAGGATCGCAGGGAACGAAACGGCCGCGCGCGCGGACCTTAAAAATATCACCTCGGCGGAACTGGCCAACTCGACCTCGTTACCGGAAAAAGGGTTTACCTGCAGCTTTCAGGACCTGACCGGCGGCCCCAGCGCTTATTTGGATAAGAGCCTGGCCGGCGGCACCCAGGCCGGGTACGTGTTCACCTTTTCCGATTGCACCTCCAAAGGCGGAGCGGTGAACTACTACCAGGTGGTCGCCCAGCCACAGGTGGTGGGCAAGACGGGCCGCGCGAGCTTTTGTACGGACGTGAACGGTTCTGTAACCAGCGACCCTACCGGCGGGACCAACTGCCTAAAAGCCGAGCCAACCACGGCTGCTCCCCCGGCGGGCTCCACCACAAGCTCGCAGTAGCATGGGCGTCCTCCAAAGCGGATTCAGGCATCGTCGCGGGGGGGCGGGCGGGCCCGGCCCCGCGGCCGGCCGGGGAGCGCGCGGGGAGCCCGCCGCC
>CAXTRW010000014.1:18416-22619 GCA_964246765.1 uncultured Acidobacteriaceae bacterium
GGCGTCCTCCAAAGCGGATGCAGGCATCGTCGCGCGCCGGCCCCAGGGTCCGGCGCGGCGCGCGGCTTTACGCTTGCGGAAATCCTGATCGCCATCTCTATCGTACTTTTGCTCACGCTGATCGCTATTCCCAACCTGCCCGGTACCCGGATTGAGTCGAACGAAAACTCCGCGATCGCATCGCTTCGAGCGATTTACCAGGCCGAGGTGAAGTATGAGATGAACTACCCTTCGCACGGTTTCGCCTGCTCTCTGACCGAGCTGGGCGGCAACCCTAAGACGGCCTCGCCCTCGCCGGCGCAAGCTCAGGTACTCCAGGCCGACTTGGCCGATGGGGAAAAAAGCGGATACCTGTTTCGTGTCGTCAACTGCCGGGCGATCTCCGCGAAGGATCGGGAGCAGAGCACCAGCTTCTACATAACCGCTCTTCCGAAAACGCTGGGCAGGACGGGGCACCGAGGGTTCTGCATCGACCAGCAGGGCGAGGTCAAAGCCGACCCGGCGGGCGGGTCGAACTGCACGCAAAATCTTCAATAAGCGCCCCGTTCTGAGAGGGCGGGAGTGTCGCGCGATTTCCTTTAAAGCCTTTATTCGAGTTTGCGCCGTGGCGGTGCCGGCGCTTCTGCCTGTCGCCAATGCGCAAGCGAAGGCCCCGGCGCAACTGCTCGCGAAAAAAATCGACGCCCGGTATAATGCGCTTCGCTCGCTCGAAGTCGGATTTACGCAGGTGTATGACGGCATGGGCATGCACCGGGAAGAGCGCGGGACGCTGCTGCTCAAAAAGGGCGGACGGCTGCACGAGGGCAAGATGCGCTGGACCTACTCGCAACCGGCAGGCAAACTGTTTGTGTTCGACGGCCGCGACGGGTATTTCTACACGCCGGGGCAAAGCGAAGTACAGCGTGTGCCGGCCAAGCAACTGGACGACCTTCGTTCGCCGCTGGCCTTGCTGCTGGGCCATGCCGAGCTTGCCACGCAGCTGGAAAAGCTGGAAATCACGCCTGCAGCGAACGGAGAGGAAACGCTCTCGGGCGTGCCGCGCGGGCTGGAGCGCAGAGTCGCGCGGGTGGCAGTCACGGCCGCGCCGGATGGCGTGATCCATGAGCTGGCGGTAGAAGAGGTGGACGGCGCGCGCAATGTTTTCCGGTTTTCAGACGAGCAGGAGAATGCACCGGCGCCCGCGAGCGCGTTTGCATTTACGCCGCCCCCGGGGACGCAGGTGGTCGGCGGGATGGCGCCGATGTAAGCCCGCGCGGCTCTGTACCAAAGCGCGCGTATGCTCATCGTTATGCGATTCCTAGCCGCTCTTCTGCTCTCGGCGCCGCTGGCCGCCTTGGCACAAAAACCCTCGCCTTGGCAGCTGGAACCGAGCGAAACCACGGCCGATCTGCGCGGGGTACACGCGGTAGGCGGTGGGGTGGTGTGGGCTTCGGGGACGAACGGGACGGTGCTGCGCTCGCAGGATTCGGGGTTTGAGTGGCAGAACTGCGCAACCCCGCCGGGGGCGGAAAAGCTCGACTTTCGGGCGATTTGGGCCTGGGACGACCAGACCGCCGTCGTGATGTCGAGCGGGACGGGGGCGCTGTCGCGGATTTACAAGACGACGGACGGGTGCGCGCACTGGACCTTGTTGTATACCAATCCCGATAAGGACGGGTTCTGGGATGAACTGGTGTTTCTCGACCGCTCGCACGGATTCCTTCTAGGCGACCCGCCCGGCCCGGGCGCGACGGAACGGTACACGCTCCTGTGGACAAGCAATGGCGGAATCGCTTGGACGCCTGCCGCAACGCCTGGACTGGAGGCTGGGATCGAGCCGCGAGGTGCATTTGCCGCGAGCAACTCTTCCCTGTTGATGCTCCGGACCGACTTCGGTTTTTTCGGCACGGGCGGAGCTCATCTTTACAGCCTCTTGCCCGACGACCTGCGGTTTCGTGGACAAGCCATCGGTGGCCGGCTGCCGCACGCAAGCTGGACGCGCAGCACGCTTCCGCTCGCGCATGAGGGCGACGCGGCCGGGGTGTTTTCGCTTGCTTGCCACTGTGAACCGGTATCTCACGGTCAAAGCGGCCGACCCGTTGCGCTGTCGCTGCTGGCGGTCGGCGGCGATTACAGGAAGCCGGATGAGCGGCAAGGTACGGCCGCCTGGAGCAGCGACGACGGCCGGCACTGGACCGCGGCCGCCACCCCGCCCGGCGGCTACCGCTCCGCCGTCGCCTGGGACCCGGACCTGAAGCTCTGGATCGCAGCCGGGCCGAACGGGTCGGATGTTTCGCGCGACGACGGACGGACTTGGGCTCCGCTGGAGCACGCGCCCGCGGACGCGCCCAAGGGCGGCGAGTGGAACGCCCTAAGCCTGCCCTGGGCGGTCGGCCCGCATGGGCGCATCGGCAAGCTGAACCCGGAGGCGTTACGCAAGTGATCCGAAACAGGACAGCGGCCACGGTTTGCGGTTGACGCGGGTGAGGCTGGGAGAGAAACTAAGTAGGTAAGAAAACCGGAGCCTTCGCGGTCAGGCTTGGGCCCCGGGCTGTAAGCGTGGCGCTCTGCTATCTACCGGAAAGATGATCGAGGAATACGAGTTCGATCACGATCCGCAGAACGGCAGCCACCACTTGGGCGCGTACTTCTACATCGCGCCAGTAGGATCTAGGCATTCTTTTGACGGTCATGCCCGGGTCTCCTTTCTACACAAAGCCCACGTGCGACGTGGGCTTTGTGCTGTTTGTGGGTGAGGGTCCCACTTGCATGAGGGTAGGCGAGATCGGCGATTCCGCCATGGGTACCGCGGTAACGGGCAAGCCGGATGCTCGCGCCGTCCGTCTATAGAGCAGGCCTGATACCCTAGCCAAAACACGAAGCGACAGGAGCGAACCCCGGCGCGCGCCGGGCGACAGGAGCGAATGGCAGAATTTCTGGTCAAAATGGCGGACGAACGCGGGCGCATGCAGGAGCAGGTCCAGGCTGCGGCCTCGGCCGACGAGCTGCGCCTGCGTTACACCCAGGCCGGCTATCAGGTCATGTCGGTCAAGGCCAAGGGCAGCGTGGGCACGCGCCGCAAAACCAAGCTCGAAACTTTTCTGATCTTCAACCAGCAGTTTTTGACCCTGATTCGCGCGGGGCTGCCGATCCTGGGCTCGCTCGACATGCTCGCGAAAAGCCAGAAAAACCCGGCTTTCGCCGCGCAGCTGCAGAATGTGTCCGAGCGGGTGCGGCAGGGCGAGTCGGTTTCCGCCGCCTTTGAGGCCCAGGGCGGGTTTCCGCTCATCTACACGGTCACGCTGCTCGCGGGTGAGCGCTCCGGTAATCTTGAGGAGGTCCTGAGCCGGTATCTCGCGTTCCAGCGCATCTCGCTCACCTTCCGCAAAAAGCTGCAAGCCTCGCTCATCTACCCGACGTTGCTGATCCTGCTGGTGTTCGGACTGTTTATTTTCCTGATCACCTTTGTGGTCCCGCAATTCGCTACGTTGTACGACCAGGTCGGGACCAAGCTGCCCGGGATCACGCTGGGCCTGCTTGCGTTCGGCAAGGGAGCGCAGCACTATTTCTTTTACGTCGCGCCGGCCGTACTCCTGCTCGGCTATCTCGCCTTTCGCTGGAGCCGGACGACCAAGGGCGCGGATACGATCGACGGGATACGGATCAAAATGCCGGTATTTGGGTCAATCTGGCTCAAGTACCAGGTCGCCTTATTCGCCCGCACCCTTTCGACTCTCCTCACAGGCGGGCTGCCGCTCGTGCCGTCGCTTGAAACCGCGGCCCGGTCCATCTCGTCCTCGCGGATTTCAAAGTCGGTTTTCTCGTCTGTCACCAGCGTGCGCGAGGGTAAGGGGCTCTCGACCAGCCTGAACAAAACCGGCGTCTTCCCTGCCCTTTCTACCGAAATGATCGAGGTCGGCGAGTCGACCGGCGCGCTGCCGCAGATGCTCAACTCGGTCGCCGAGTTCTTCGAGGAAGACGTCCAAACCGCGCTCACCGCCTCGCTCGCGCTGATCGAGCCGGCCATCCTGATCGTCATGGGCGTGGTAGTCGTCGTCATCCTCATCGCGTTGTACCTCCCCATCTTCTCGCTTGGAAACGCAAGCAACTTTCAGCAGCACCAGTAAGGCAGTTCCGGACACCCCCGATGGCAGAAGCCCCCGTACTCCCGATTCCCGTAGAACTCGACGAGCAGATGCACGCGCAGATGCTGGCGCGGCGCTA
>CAXTRW010000014.1:22719-27883 GCA_964246765.1 uncultured Acidobacteriaceae bacterium
CGATTCCCGTAGAACTCGACGAGCAGATGCACGCGCAGATGCTGGCGCGGCGCTATCGCTGCGAGTTTGTCGACCTCAAGAACTTCCGCATCCAGCACGACCTGTTCCGCTCGGTGCCGGTCGACATGATGTTCCGCTACAACTTTGTGCCGATTGAGCAGATGGAGGACCGGCTCGCGATCGCGGTCTCCGACCCGAGCCGCCTGATGGTGCTCGACGAGATTGCGAGCCTGCTCGGGCAGCGGCTGGTCACCAAGGTCGCGACGCTTTCGCAGATCAACGAGCTGCTCAAAAAAACCGAGCAGTCGCAGCGTGTGCTCGACGAGGCGACCGAGGGGCTGACCTTTGACGTGATCTCGGTCAACGACCAGGACGATGAATCAATCACGATCGAGAAGCTGACGTCCGAAGAAGACATCAGCCCGATTATTCGGCTGGTGGACACGACAATCTTTACGGCGCTGGAGCGGCGGGCGTCGGACATACACTTGGAAACCTACGACGACCAGCTGCTGGTCAAGTACCGCATCGACGGCGTGCTGCACCCGGCGATGGCGCCGATCGCGCGCGAGCACCACCAGACTATCCTGTCGCGTATCAAGGTCATGAGCGAGCTCGACATCGCCGAGCGGCGCGTGCCGCAGGACGGGCGTTTTCGCGTTCGCTATAAAGGGCGGCTGATCGACTTCCGCGTGTCCATCATGCCGACTGTGCATGGCGAAAATGCCGTCCTGCGCGTTTTGGACAAAGAATCCATGTCCGAGAAGTTCCGCTCGCTCACCCTCGACGTCGTGGGTTTCGGCGAGGACGATCTCCGGCGGTTCCGGCGGTACATTCGCGAGCCTTACGGCATGGTGCTGGTGACCGGCCCGACCGGCTCGGGCAAGACCACGACCCTGTACGCCGCGCTCAACGAGATCAAATCCGACGAGGATAAGATCATCACCATCGAGGATCCGGTCGAGTACCAGATTCGCGGCATCACGCAAATTCCGGTCAATGAGAAAAAAGGCCTGACCTTCGCGCGCGGCCTGCGTTCCATCCTGCGCCACGACCCGGACAAAATCCTGGTCGGCGAAATCCGCGACCAGGAAACTGCGCAAATCGCGATCAACTCCGCGCTCACCGGCCACCTGGTTTTCACCACCGTCCACGCCAACAACGTCGTCGACGTGCTGGGGCGCTTTCTGAACATGGGCGTGGAGGCCTACAACTTCGTTTCCGCGCTCAACTGCATCCTGGCCCAGCGTCTGGTGCGGATGATCTGCGAGCACTGCATCTACTCGACCACCTACTCAGACGCGGAGCTCGACCTGTCCGGCCTGGACCCGGCGGAGTGGCGGGGTTTCGAGTTCAAAGACGGACGCGGCTGCATCGAGTGCGGCGGCACAGGCTACCGCGGCCGGACCGCGATCCACGAGCTCTTGGACCTGACCGACCCCATTCGCGAAATGATTCTGGACAAAAAGCCGGCCTCCGAGGTCCGCAAGCTGGCGCAGGCTGAGGGCATGCAGTTTCTGCGCGAGTCGGCGCTGGATCGCGTGCGACGCGGGCTGACCACTCTGAAAGAAATCAACAAGGTTACATTTATCGAGGCTGGGCGGTAATGCTTTTTTTAACGGCAAGAGACAAGACCGCCTGCGCGGCTGGCGGCCACTTCGTGGCGGGTCTTTTTGTGCAAGATTGGCGACCGCAGCCCTCGCGATGCTCGGTACGGAGGAGCAGCCTGTGATTGAAAAGCTTCCGCTCCTTTTTCCGCGCATCAATCTGCGCCCGGCGCTGGCATGTGAGATCTCGTCCTACGGGGTACTCGCGGCTCGGCAAGACCCGGGCTCCGGCCTGCTGACCCAGTTCGCGCCGCTGCCGGCCTCGGCGCTTCAACCGGGCTGGCGGGCGGCCAACATCTTGGACCGCGCCACTGTGATCTCCGCGGTGCGCGCCGCCGTGAGCGCGGTCGCAGAGCGCGGTCGCGCGCTACCCGGCGGACGCTCGCTTCCAGCCAACCGCGCCCTCACCCTGATCGTTCCGGACGCGGCAGTGCGGGTGTTGCTGCTCGACTTCGACGCTTTGCCTTCGAAAAAAGCCGAGGCGCTGCAAATCCTGCGCTTCCGGCTGCGCAAGCTTGTCCCGTTTGAAACGGAAAACGCCGCGATCAGCTGGCAGACCATGGGAACGGGGCCGGAAGGCGTGCGTGTGCTGGCAGTGGTGATCCCGCGCGAAATCCTGACTGATTATGAGAGCGTCATCCGCCAGGCCGGATTCCTGCCCGGGGCGGTCTTGCCGAGCACCCTTGCGGCCATGCCCCTGGTGGGCGCCGAGCCGGCGCTGGTGGTCAACCGCAACGGCAACACCCTGACCACCACCATCCTGCGCGGCCAGGAGCTGCTGCTGCACCGCGCGCTCGACTTCAGCGGCGCCGACGAGGCCCACGCACCCGATGCCGCTCCTCGTCTGCCCCGCACCGCGGAAGCGCGCGAGCGCGAAGAGGAGCAGGACATCCGCCAGAGCGTTTCGGTCGCCCTGGCCTACTTTGAAGACACCCTAGCCACATCGCCCACGGAGCTTTTCTACATCGGCCCCGGTACCGCGCAGTTGTTCCACGCCATGCTGGGCGAGCCCGGCGTCGCTATCCGCGAGTTGGGCGCCGCGCCCGAGCTCCCCTCCCGAACCGTGCCCCGCTCGCTGCTCGCGCCGGTTACCGGAGCCCTGCTGAACGCATGAATATCAATCTCAATCTCGCTACCCGGCCTTACCTTGAGCTGCGCCCGGTGTACGCGCGCTTGCGGGTTGTTGCGGTTGTGCTCGCCGTCGTCGCCCTGCCCATGCTGCTGGTGCTCCACGCGGCGCAAACCAAGGCGCAGCTGGCCGAGGCCCGCGTCAGCCAACTGCAAAGCAATATCGCCCTTCTGCACCGGCAACAGCGCGACGCCCGAGCACTCGCGACCGAAGGCGCCAACGCCCAGGTGCTCACGCAGGCGGAGTTCCTCAACGACCTTTTCCGGCGCAAGTCTTTTTCCTGGACCGCGACCATGAGCGACCTGGAAAATACCCTCCCCTATGGAGTTCAGGTGCAGGCCATTGACCCGGTTGTCGCGCCCGACGGTCGCGTGACCATCCGCATGCGGGTCACCGGCGCCCGCGAGCGCGCGGTCGACGTGGTTCACAACCTGGAGCGGTCGAAGTACTTCATCGCCCCGCGCCTGGTCTCGGAAGCGCTCGCAAACCAGAACAGCGGCACTGCTCGGGGAGTCCCCATCGCCCAAACCGGCCCCGCGGACGTAACCTTTGACATCATTTCAGGATATCGACCGTTGCCCAACACCCACCCCGGCGCGCGAACCCGCGCCTCGGCCTCGCGCACCGTTTCGCGGTCGGCCGCGGCCCCGGAGCTCACCAACCCGGCTCCGGCCCCGACCGCCACGCCGCGCCGCCGGTTCCCAAGTCCCTACGGCCAGCGCCTGACCAAGCTGCCGTCGCCGCTGGGAGATCGCCCGCAATGACCCGCCGCTCCGCTCTCTCGCAAGTACTCACGACCCTCAACCTGCACCTCGCGGCGGCGGCCTTGCTGCTGATCTTCGACCTGGTTCTGGGGACCAAGCTGGTGCTGGCATGGCACCGCGGCCACAGCGACCAGACGGCGGAGTACACGGCCGGCCTTCGCACCTACGCGCAGCTTCAAACGCAGGCCGGGCGGCTCGAAGGCCTGCCCGCGCAGCTCGCCCGCTCGCGAACCGGGGCCGGGGACTTCGTGGATGCGCGTATCCCGGGGAGCGATTCGGTCGTGGTCACGGAGCTGGGCACGCTGTGCGCCCGCAACCACGTACGGCTGAGCCGTGCCGCGTACACCCCGGCGGCGGTCATCCCTGGACTGGTGGAGCTCCGTATCGACGCCAACGTCACCGGCGAGTATGCGCCCATCATGCACTTCATCAACGACGTGGAACGGGATAAGAATCACGCTTTCTTCACGATTCGCTCCATCACGCTTACCGGCGCGCAAGGCGGGGTTGTGAACCTGCGCATGCGAATGACGACCTACATGCGCTCGGACGGGACGGTTCCGATCCTGCTGCAAGCCGGCGCTGAGGAGGCAGAATAATGGCGCGCCTCACAGGAGCAGGCACGAACGACAGGAAGAAGGTTGCGGTGGCGGCCGGGCTGGGGGTCGTCGTCCTGGCGCTTGCGTTTCACACAGTTTTCGGCGGCCCGTCGGCTTCGCCTCCCGCACCTTCCCTGCCGGTACGCCCGGCAGCGCCGGCCGTCGCGTCTGCTGCCTCGCGCGCGGGAGCGGCAACGCCCGTGAACGCGCCGCTGGACCCGGCGCTCCACCCGGAGCTGATGGCCGAAACCGAAAACTACCTGTATGCGGGCTCGGGGCGCAATATCTTCTCGCAAAATTCGGCCCCGCCGACCGCTGTACACATTGAGCAGCCTATCGGTCCGGTGCGCCCGCCCAAGCAGACGCCGATCGCCGTAAACACGGGTCCGCCTCCGCCTCCGCCCATTGATCTTCGCTTTTTCGGCTATGCGGCGCGAAAGAATGGTACCCGCCGGGCTTTCCTGACCCGCGGCGATGACGTGTTCGTCGCCTCCGAGGGTGACGTGGTCAGCCACCGGTACAAAGTCGTCAGCATCGCGCCCAACTCGGTCGAGGTGGAAGACCTGCCCTACCACAACACCCAAACCCTGCGGCTGGTGCAGCAGTGAGCCGAGGGAAGCAAGCGGGACGGGAAGACGGCTACATGCTGCTGGCCGTGCTGTTTTTCGTTCTGCTGATCACGCTATCGCTGGCCGTTGCCGCGCCCAAGGTCGCCGCCTCCATCCGGCGCGACCGCGAGATCGAAGCCGTGCATCGCGGGCAGGAGTACAAACGCGCAATCCGGCTGTATTACAAGAAGTTCGGCTCTTACCCAACCTCCATCGACCAGCTGGTCAAGACCAACGACATTCGGTTTCTTCGCCGGCGCTACCTCGATCCGCTGACCGGCAAGGACGATTGGAAGATGATCCACTTCGGCGAGGCGCATGTCCGCCCGCTGGGATTTTTCGGCCAGCCGATGGCCGGATCGACCTCGAGCTCGATAGCCGGCGCGACGCCGGTCGGCGCGAGTGCTTCAGGCGGGATGGGCAGCGACGCGCTCGGCGCAAACGGCAGCAGCATGGG
>CAXTRW010000015.1:0-27106 GCA_964246765.1 uncultured Acidobacteriaceae bacterium
GGCGCTTTCCGTTCCATGCCGCCTCCTTCGCCATGTGTCCGGGCGTGGTGAGGCTCAGGTACTCCGCCTTCAGCACCAGGCCGTAGACCATGCCATCCGTGACGCGGAACCCCTCGCTCTCCAGCAGCGCCGCGTATGTCGCGAGCCACGGGCCGCCCTCGCCTTTAAGCGCGATGCGCCAGTCGCAGAAGTGCTCCAGCAGCGCCGCGACTCCGCCCAGGCAGCCGTCGCGGAAGACGCAATGCGCCAGCGCCCACTGGGAGAAGTCCTTCGCGTAGGGGGCGTGGTCGCGGAAGGGCGGCGGGACTGCCGCGAGCGGGTCGCGCTGCTCCTCTAAGTCCAACGGCAAGGGAGAATGCTGTTCTGGAGGTGTGGGAGGTGTGGGAGGTGTGGAACCCGCATGAACATTGGCGTTTTCGTCCCACCTCTCCGCCCTCGCCACGTGTGGGACGTGTGGGGATTCCGGCTTTTCGCCCTGTTCCCCCACACCTCCCACACCAGGCGCAAAAGGCGTGTGGGGCGTTTCACCCGCGTCAGTATTGGTCCCCACACCTCCCACACTTCCCACACCCGCATTCGGGTCATCCCGGAGTAGGGCGAAGTTCAACCTCACGCTTCCTCCTCCGGCATTTCAAAGACGTACACCCGCGTTGACTTCTGCCCGCTCGCGGCGATGGACAGGGATTGACTGCTCTTGCCGTCGCTGCCGGGTTTGAGCAGTCCCCTCCCGATAAGCACCTTGGAGGCGCGCTTTTGGTTCAAGCCCTCCAGCATCTCTTTAAGCCCCGCAGCGGTCACCAGGTATTGCCGCCCCGCTCCGCCCTGCAGCCAGTAGCCCGCCCGATTGGGCACATACGCTTCCGGCTTCGCGGCATCCTGAAAGCGGGAAGCGCCATGCCTCTGAAAAAAGCCTTGCGCCCGCTCTTCGATCACCCGCTCCTCATGGTTGCCCGCGCCGAAGTTTTCAAGCCAGGCGCGAAAGCAGGCCGCACACCCGCGTATCGCTTCGCCGTCCGGCCAGCCCGTCAGCCCCCAGCGCGTTGCGAGCTCGCCAGCCGCAGCCAGCAGCCCGAAGCGCCGTGCCACCCGCTTTGCCTGCTCCCCGGCGCGGGGCGCAAACTCCCTCACAAACTTCTCCACGCTGTCGCGAAGGAAGGCTGCGAGCTTATCCCTGTCCTCTTGCGTGGCGCGCTCCAGAAAGCGCCGTCCAACCTCCCCGTGGAACTGCCCGCACAGGCTCTTGAGCTCTTCGGCCAGGGCCGCGTCTTCGCGGCCGTGCAGGTTCTCAAAGATGCCGTGTCCGGCCCCCGCATCCGCCGGGACACTCGCAAGCCGCACCTCCTGCCCGGCGTTTACCTTTCTTTTCGCGCTCTCCAAAAGCTCCGCTAGCGTCACCTCTCCGCTGGAAAGAAACAGCAGCCGCCAGGCGAGCGCTTCCCGGACGCTCAGGCTCTTGCTCATGCGGCCCTTCGCCTGCCCGTTTCCGAGCATGTAGGCCGCATGTCCGGCGGCGGCGGCCTCGCACTGCGAGAGCTCATCCAACACCAGCAGCCCGTCATTGTGGACAGCCGCGTAGCCCTCCAGAGCGTTGTCCGTCGCCCGCCAGGTGCGGTGATACCTGTCCCAATCGCCCCAGACGGAGGTTGCCAGCCGCAGCGCCGTTGTCTTGCCGAGGGACGACTCGCCGAAGAGGTGAACCCCGCCCGATTCTTCCCCGGCAATGCAAAGCAGCGGCCCGGCGAAGGCGCAGCAGATCGCGAGCACCAGGCGGCTGTTCCCCGCCGCAAGCGCCGCGATGGTGGCGCGCCACTGCTCCGCCTTTCCGCTCCGGCCGTATTTGGCGCTCACGGAGGCTGTTCCCGGCGCGGGCTGGAAAATCAGGCACTCGCCTTCCGCTTCACCGATAGCACCCTCCGGGGTAAGATACGCGCCGCCGTGCCAGCCGTACTTAGCGAAGGAGCGCACCAGCTTTTGCGGCTTCACTGCCAGCAGGTACTCCCGCAGTTTGGAGCCTTGCCCCGGCTCCACGTGCAAGCCGTCTGCGGAAAGCATCTTGACGGCTTCATCTGAATGGCCGTGGAGCATGGGAATCGGCATCAGCTCCTCATGCCTTCCGCCCTCGCTGTCCCGCCAGCGAAGCAGCAGGCCCCAATTGCAACTTTGCGCGTCGCAGGTGCGCGCCACCACGCGGAGCTCGTCACAGACGCGCTTTCTAGTGTCCTCGCCCTTGCACCAGAACACGCCAGCGGAGGACACCTCAAAGCGCCCGTCCGCATACGGGTATTTGTCAGGGCTGCCCGCTTTGCCTTTGCGCTCGGGGGCGGCCCCGTTCGCGTGAAGCACTGCCTGCGCCCCCGCGTCGCCTTTGCGCTGGTACTCGCGGGCGGAGGGAAGCTCGGGGGCGGCCGCATCGGTCTCGGGTGCTTCGGCGGCGGGGCGCTCGGGCTGCCGGGGCTCCGGCGCGCCGCTCTCTGGTGTATCGTTCGGTGTAGATTCTCTGCTCACACAAGCTCCTTTTCCGTTTCGTTCTGAGGCTCGTTCGCGCGGGCCTCTTCGTTTTGCTGCTCCACTGGCGGCGGCTCCGCGAAGCCGGTGCGGACAAAGCGGAGCGCTTGCTCCTCCGTCATCGCGCGCTCCGCTTCCATGACCTCCGGGTCCGGCTCGGGAAAAGGCGAGCACGGCGGATAAGGCTTGACGGCCGAAGCCTTCACCCCGCCGTAGCAGCCCATTTCCGATTCCATCTCGCACAGCATCCGCGCGATGCGGTGGAGGGCTTCGGCCAGCACGTCGCCCAGCAGCCCGTCCGGGCACCAGGCCAGCTTCGCCCCGAGCGCCGCTTGCACCCGCGACAGCCGCCGGAAGCCGTCCGCCACGCACCAGGCCGCATCATCGCGGCGGCGCTGCTCCGCCTCGCGAGCCTCGCGTTGCTCCCGCGCCTTTCGCTGCTCCGCTCTGGTGGGCGGGGGGCCGGGGAAGAGGTCGCGCATGGTGAGGCCCAGCGCCTTGACGATGGCTTCCGTTTTGCAGCCCCGCGAACGGCAGATAAGGACTGTGCGCCCTTCCCGGCCTTCCAGGATGCCGAGCGATGGCGTTCTGTCCGGGTGCGCCGGGCATAGCGCCTGCCAGCGGCCGCGTCCCACAGGGCGGCCCCGCACCAGATCGGCGAAGGCTTCGGCGGTCACGGGCGGCTATCGCTCCTCCAGCGCGGGCGTTGTGCCGTGCTCCACGATGCGCTTTACCTCACTCAGGGGCACTCGCACAGCCCAGCCCATCGGGCGCACCACGGCAATGCGCCGGGCCGCTATCCAGGCGCGCACCGTCTTCGGCTTCATGCTCATTGCCTTTGCCGCTTCGTCTACGGTCAGGAGCTCGTTTGTGGTGTTCATCTGTCCTCCAGATTGCTTGTTTGCTTTTAAGGCTGGGGACATACTACGCACAACCATTCGGAACGCGCGATATTATTCGCTTGCCATGGAGTGCCATGGCGCGCTATGAATAACCCATGCGAAGAGCTCAGGCGGTTCCTGTTCACTTCCTTCTTCCGCGAAGCGGCGGAAGGTCACCTTTGAGTGCCGATGTAGGTAAAGACGCGCTCAGAGATGTCTGTGGGCTTCTGAATGAACGTGGTGGTTCCCTGAGTACCAAGCTGCGATGGCTTGTGGCAGCATGGCAGGCAGAGCCGAATCTGCGAACACTGTTGGAGAAATATCCAGCGCTTGAGAAGGCGCTGATGGAGATCACGAGAGTCGTCTGGTATTGCGGCGATGAAGGAAAGGGCGCGCAGCTTCTTGCGTTCGCGGCGATATACGGCGAAGGGTTTGGCCGGGAATCTCTTTTTCGGCCAAACGGAGGCGAGCCGGAAATATTGTCACAGGACGATGCGGAAACGGAACTTGCCGCAGTTCACGTTTTCTGGACACTCACCCTTAATACGCATTGCGAAAAGCTCGCAGGCCCGTGTGCCCGGTGCGGCGATTACTTTATCCCCAAGCGCGCAACGCAGAAGGTCTACTGCTCCCGGCGGTGCGGCAATGCGTCTACTGCCGTCGCCCGGACACGCGCCCGGCTCCAGGCAGATCACGCAAGCAAGATGGAGCGGGCCGAGGCGGCTATCCGCGCATGGAACGCGTTGAAAACGCGCGGGGAATATGACTGGCGGGAATGGCTTGGGACGCGCGAACCGGACATTACGGGCAAGTTCATCACCCGGCATGTCAACGCGGGCAAGCTACCGGAGCCGAAGCGGGGGAGAAGCCTGTGAGCACGTTCAAACGGGGCAATGTCTGGTGGTATGAGTTCAGCTTCCGGGGCGCGCGCATCCGCGAAACCAGCAACAGCCGGGTGCAAGCCGTTGCCGAGCGCATCGAACGCGAGCGCCGCCGGGGGCTGGAGCTCGGGCTCGCGGGCTTAAAGAAGGTCAGCGGCCCCTTGAACGTCGCACGCGCGCTGAAAGCGTTCCTTGAGAAACATGAACCGCATTGGGCCCCGCGCAGCTTGAGAATCCATCAAGGGAGCTGGCGTCATCTGGAGCCACACTTCGGCAAGCTGCTGCTGGAGGACATCCGCCCCGAGCACATCAGCCGCTACCAGCGGGCGCGGAAAAAGGAAGGCGTGAGCGGGCGCACGGTCAATATCGAAGTGGGCCTGATTCGCGCGCTGATGATCGAGCGCCGCATCTGGCAGAACATCGGCCCGGATGTGCGGATGCTCCGCGAGCGGAAGGACGTGGGCCGGGCGCTTAACCGCGATGAAGAGCACCGGATGCTCGCGGCCGCCAAACGCAGCGCCAGCCGAAGCCTGTACCCGGCGGTGCTGCTTTCCATTCATACCGGGATGCGGAACGGGGAAATGCGCCTGCTCCGCTGGCGACAGGTGGATTTGCTCAAAGGAGAGGTGCGGGTAGGCAAGAGCAAGACGGCCGCCGGAGAGGGCCGGGTCATCCCGCTCTCCGCAACCGCGTGGGCCTGCCTCCAGGAGTGGCGCGCCCTGTTCCCGGCCGCCAAGCCCGAGCACTACCTGTTTCCTTCGGAGCGTTACGGGCTGCATGGGCAGCAGGGAACCTTCGGCGGGACGGTGCAGGTCTACGAGTTTCACCCCGAAACACCCATCGCAGGCTGGAAAAGCTCATGGACCACATGCCGCAAGGTCGCGGGCGTCCGCTGCCGCTGGCACGATATGCGCCACACGTTTGTATCGCGGCTTGGCGAGATGGGAGTCGCGCAGGTTACCGTGATGTCCATCGCCGGGCACATGTCGCGGGAGATGGCGGATCGCTATTCGCACGTCCAAAACGAGTCAAAGCGGGCCGCTGTCCGGTGCCTTGATGGGGGCCCCGGACGAAATGCCTCCCCACAATTTCCCCCACAGTGCGAAGGGGAAGCGGAGCTCCAAGTCCAATAAATCGTTGATTCTAAATGGTCGGGGCGGAGGGATTCGAACCCCCGGCCCTCTGCTCCCAAAGCAGATGCGCTACCAGGCTGCGCTACGCCCCGACTCGCCTACGAGTATACCTGCCTAAACTGCATGGGTAAGCAGGGCGAGCAGGTAGCCGAGCAGCACCAGCGGCAGCGCGAGCAGGGCTACGAACGCGCCCGCAAGCACCAGCAGGAAAGCCCAGTCGCGCCAGCGATGACGACCCGGCGCGGCGATGTGCCGGGAGAGCAGCGCGTAGTTGCGCCGGTTGGCTTTCCAGGCGATGTCGAAGGCGTCGCCCAGCAGGGGAACCATGCCCACCACGACGTCGATGGCGATGTTGACGAGCATGCGCAGCAGCAGGACCGGCGGCGCGCCTCGGGCCCAGGCGCCGATCAGGATGATGCCGGAGAGCACACCGCCGAGCACATCGCCGGCAATGGGAACCAGTCCGATGATGCCGTCGAGCCCAAACCGGATGCCGGTGCCGGGCAGAGCAAAGCAGTCGTCGAGCCAATGGGAAAGCTGTGCGAGGTTGCGATCAGAGAAAATGCCGTCGCCGACGCGCGTGCGGAGACCGCGGGGTGGCACAGCCTCGTGACCGGGCGGCAAGCCTGCGAGTTCCGGGCGCGTTTGCATGGGGGCTCCTGTGTAGCGGCCTTCAGTTACGAGCCGGAAGCAACTCTCGCGCTCGGGTTTGGTTGGGAACAGAGGTTGCACTGAGTGTAGCTGCTCGCGCCCGTGTCCTGCTACAATCGAGGCTTGCATGGCGGCTATAGTTCAGTGGCAGAACGCCGGTCTGTGGATCCGGATGTCGTGGGTTCAATCCCCACTAGCCGCCCCAACGCATGCCCGATAGCGCCGGAAGCGCCCGCGGCAGGGCTGGGAAAGTGTGGGTCGGTTGCTCGGGCTGGGCATACCCCAGCTGGCGTCCGGGCTTTTACCCTGCGGAGAGCCCAATTAAGAAGCTGCTTGAAGCCTACGCCGCGCGCCTGAATGCGGTGGAGGTGAACTATACCTTCCGCGCGCTGCCCAGCCCGGCGACCTGCGCCAATTGGCTCGCGCAGACGCCGCCGCGGTTTCGGTTCGCGCTGAAAGCGCCGCAACGGATCACCCACCAGCGCAAGCTGCGCGACTGCGCGGAGGCGGTTGAGATTTTTGCGCGCTCGCTCGAGCCGATCGCCGCGGCCGGTCGGCTGGGGCCTGTGCTGTTTCAGCTCCCGCCCGGGTTCCGGGCCGACCCGGCTCTGCTGGATGGCTTTCTAGGCAGTGCGGCGCCGCTGCCCATCCAGACCGCCTGGGAGTTTCGGGACAGCTCCTGGTTCACCGACGCGACCTATACGGTGCTCGTGAAGCATGGATCGGCGCTGTGCGCGGCGGAAAGCGACACGCTCCGCTCGCCCGACCTGCCGCTGGCGCCGGGGCTGCGGGTGTTTCGGCTGCGGCGCTCGCAGTACACAGGCCCCGAGCTCGGCGCGCTTGCAGCGCACTTCTGCTCGCTGGCTCGCGAGGGATCCGACGTGTACGCCTTTTTCATGCACGAGGAAGCGCCCGATGGGCCGCTGCGCGCGGCCGAGGTGCTGCGGCAGGTCGTGCCGGAGTTGCGCGGATGAGCGGGTCCGAAGCAAAAGGACTGCCGCTTTTCCGGCCCCGCCGCTGGCTCGGCAACCCGCACCTGCAAACCATCGTCGGCAACTATTTGCGGCGCAAAGATCCTGAGCCGCCCGCGCCCGCATCGCTTGCGATCTCGGTCGAAGCAGCGCACCGGTTCCGGCAGCCGGATGGGGCCGAGCTCGACGTGCCCCCGAGCTCCATACTGTGCCTGTGCCACTGGCAGCCTGAGCGGGAACGGCGCCTGACGGTGGTGCTTCTGCATGGTCTGGAGGGTTCGGCGAATTCGGGCTACATTCTGGGCAACACAGGCCGTTTGTGGGCGGCGGGCTGCAATGTGGTGCGGATGAATATGCGCTCGTGCGGCGGTTCCGACGCGCTTGCGCCTTCCGTCTACCACTCCGGACGCTCGGGCGACGTCGCGGCGGTTGTATCGACGCTGGGCACAATGGAGCTCGGGCGCGTGGCGCTGGTGGGGTACTCCATGGGCGGCAACATGGTGCTGCGGTACGCGGGGGAGCAGTCGGTGCTGCCGCCCAAGGAGCGCTGCCCGGCGCTGCGGGCGGTGGTGGGCGTGTCGCCGCTCGTCGATCTCGCGCCTTCGTCCGCCGCGCTGCATTTGCCGTCCAATCGCTTGTACGAGCGCCGATTCCTCCGGGCCATGAAGAGGCGTTTGCGGGCGAAGGCGCTCCTGTTTCCGCAGCTGTACGGCACTCTGGAGCGCGAAGGGGTGTACCGTCGCATTCGCAGCCTGCGCGACTTTGATGGAGAAATTGTGGCGCGTTTTGGCGGGTTTCGCGACGCGGACGACTACTATGAGCAGGCGCGCGCCTCGCGATATGCGAGCCTGCTGCGGGTACCCACACTGATCCTCCACGCCGCGGACGATCCGTTTATTCGCACCCTGCCGGAAACCCGCGAAGCACTTTTGGCCAATCCGTGTGTGCGCTACATCGAGACCGCTCAGGGCGGTCACTGCGCCTTTTTGGCTGACCCGGCCGGCGAGGACGGCGGTCGTTGGGCCGAGGAGACGATTGCCCGTTGGCTCCTGGCCGAGGCGGCCGCGTGATCGCTGACTGGACCGTCGAGGTCGGCCCGGACAGCGCGTGGATCGAAGTGCCCTGGGAAGGTTGGGTCGATTTGCGCCCGAGCGTGGACGAGATTCAACCGGCCCGTTGGGACGAGCCGGCCCGCTCGCTACCGGAGACGCAGGCTTATCCGGAGCTGGCAAAGCTGCTCAGGCTGGCCAACGGGGTGCACACCGTTTCATCGAAGGTGGACGTTTTTCCCGTGTGCGCCGGAGAAGTGGACCCTGAGATCGTCGAAATGGGCGAGCGGGAAACCCGCTTTGGGCTGGGAAGCTACCTCGATGTGGTCCCGTTTCGGTCGTGCAACCTCGGCGGGTTTGAGGATTTCGAGGCGCTTGCGCGAAGTTCAGCCGTTCGGCTGGATAAAATCGAGATGCCGGGCTGCTGCGCGGAGATCGTGATCCGCCCGGCGCGACTCGACGGTGAGCCGACGTACGGGTTCACCCTATACGCCATGGGTTTCGGGCCGACGGGAGCCGAAGCGCGGGAGCGCTGGGGGCCCACAGCGATCTCGGTGGCAGCCGCGTTGAAGAGGGAGATCGAGCGGCGGGTGGCGCGGGTTGGTTCAGGCGCCGAGCAGGTTGCAAACGCGGGCGAGTAGCTCAATCGGATAGAGCACCGGCCTTCTAAGCCGGGGGTTGCAGGTTCGATCCCTGCCTCGCCTACCACCTACGCATCCAAGGCCATCCTGAGAAGTCCAACAAAACTTCAAAACTCCAGTATTTCCTTTGTATTTGGAATGCATTGCGTCCGATGTGTTCCAAAATTGTTCATTGACATCCGGGCATCTTGGGGGCAACTCGCACCCTGCGAACAGGAGATGTCCCCATAATGCCCCCAACCCTTACAGACACAGCGGTACGCACCGCGAAGCCGGGCAGCAAAGCGAAAAAGCTGTCGGACGGGAAAGGGTTATATCTGGAAGTCGCGCCCTCGGGCGGGAAGTGGTGGCGTCTGAAATACCGTTTTGAAGGCAAAGAAAAGCGGCTGGCGCTGGGCGTCTACCCGGCTGTGAGCCTGAAGCAAGCCCGCGAGAAGCGAGACGAGGCCCGGAGCCTTCCGGCGCAAGGCGTGGACCCTGGAGAGCACCGCAAGGCGGAAAAGGCAAGCCGGGGCGAGCGCGCCGCGAACAGTTTCGAGGTGCTGGCGCGGGAGTGGCTGGCGAAGTACGGGCCGGGCTTCGCGCCGAACCATCTGGAGAGGGTCGCCCGGCTGTTCGAGCGCGACCTGTTCCCGTGGCTGGGGAGCAAGCCCATTGGGGGCATTTCCTCGCAGGAGCTGCTGGTGGCGGTTCGGCGCATCGAGAGCCGGGGAGCCTTGGACACAGCGCACCGCGCCCGGCAAACGTGCGGACAGGTGTTCCGCTATGCCATCGCCACGGGCCGGGCCGAGCGCGACCCCTCGGCAGACCTGAAAGGCGCGCTGCCACCCGTCAAAGGCAAGCACTTTGCCGCCACCGTGGAGCCGGGCCGCCTCGGGGAGATTCTGGCTGCCATGCACGGTTACGAGGGAACCCTGGTAGTGAGCGCCGCCATACGTCTCCAGCCCATGCTCTTTGTGCGTCCGGGCGAGCTTCGGCGGGCGGAGTGGAGCGGCTTCGATCTACAGGCGGCGGAGTGGCGGTACCGCGTGACGAAGACGGGCGTAGACCATCTGGTGCTTCTCCCAAGGCAGGCAGTGGCCATTCTGAGCGAACTGCGGCCCCTTACCGGCCTCGGGCGTTACGTCTTTCCAAGCGCTCGCACATCGGCCCGACCCATGAGTGACAACGCTGTGCTTGCGGCCATGCGGCGGCTGGGCATCGGCAAGGAAGAGATGACCGGACACGGCTTCCGCGCCGTTGCCCGCACCGTGCTAGAAGAGACGCTGGGGTTCCGTGCGGACTTCATCGAACACCAGCTAGCCCATGCCGTGCGCGACCCGAACGGGCGGGCCTATAACCGCACCGCGCACCTCGCGGAGCGGCGGAAGATGATGCAGGCCTGGGCGGACCACCTGGATACATTGCGGACGGCTCCGGCGGCGCTCAGGGCTGGGAGCGGGCTGCACTTGATTTCAGCATGAGGCAACCGCCGTCGCCCATATGACGGGCCAGGCAACGGCCGGAACAAAGGCGACGCGAGCCTCTGCTTCGGAACGCCACGGATAGGGGAGCATGCTCCCCGCCGAACCTGGCGCTACCCTGGTGGCAGCAGAAGGGCAGCCTGTAACCCGCATACGCTTCGCGGCTTTCACTCCCGCTTACGTCGAAGTAGGAGGGGCATTTCGTTCAATCGCGGCCGCCATTTCACGCCCGGAAGTTAGGCGCATCTGCCTAGCTCCGGGCGGTTTCGCTTGTTGTCCACACACCACGGGTACGCGGAAGGCACCGACGCCATCGCCGTTCCTGCTTGCAAAAAATTGTGAAAACTCCGAAGGGGCGCAATCACGGCGCAATTTTGTGCCACGTCCGGGTTCGGCGGCGAAAAGAAAGGCCGCACCGGGAAAATGACCTGATTTCAGGCGCAAGATTGCGTCCAAGGTTGGACATTGTCCAAATCGTCACATTCCCATAAAACCCAGAGAACGCCAACAGCGTTTTGACACTGGGCGGTGACTGCGGTATGACTACGGATACCGGGAAGCAGGTTACCTCCCGGCTGGAAGAACCTCGGCAAGTGCAGGGCTTTGGCAGCAAAAGGATTCAGAACCGCCCGCTTTCGGGAATGGAACCGGCCTCTTGCGACGCCCACGCTAAATGTTCAGGAGTGTAAGCCGCCCTGGGACGGGGATTGGCGAAACGCCTGATGCACCGTTCGAAGCGAGCCATGAGCGGTACCGCAAGCCCAGCCCGCCGCTCGCCATGTCCCCCCCCCGGAACCCTGGTGCGCTTGCACTGGTATCCGCATGAGAGCGGTAGGTGGTCGCGGGCGAGTCTCACGGCTCGGGCTGGCGACCGGCACGACCTTGGCATCACGGGCCAGCACCCGCCCGCTCGCCTGGTTATCTGTCCCGTTGCCGGGCTGAAGTGCTACGGGCCGTAGCAGGTTGCGACTTTCCGGGCGCTCCTACTCTCCCATGGCCCTGCGGAGCGCCCTATCCATCTCCGTTTGCCAGCCCTTGCCCTTGGCTTTGAAATGCTCCACCACGTCCTGCGAGAGCCGGATGGAGATGAGCTTCTTTGTCGGGGCTTTCTGCGGCCCGCGAATCCCTCGGGTGACCGTGGCTTGCGAGAGCCACGCTTCGGTGGCCTCCTCGTCGTTTGGGTCGTATGGCCCGTCCTCGGGGTCGTAAGGAATGGGCCTGTTCTCCTCAAAGTTGCGCCGGGCTTGCGCCCAATCGGACTTACTCTCCACGTCTTTCTGCTGCATACGCCCGCCTCTCCTTTCGTGATGCGAACCGGAACGAGATGCACCGCACCTCCGGGCCGCGCTCCACGTACACCAGCGCCAGCACGTCTCCGCTTACCTCCACCAGTGCTACGTCCATCTTGCGATCTTCGCCCTTGCGGTACATCGCATATGTGGCCTTGGCCGGGTTCTCAAAGACGAGAGCCGCATCCGCGAAGTCCAGCTTGTGGTACTCCAGATTCCGAGCTCGTTTCGCTTCGTCCCATGTGTACACAGTCAGATTGTCGTTACAGGTGGATAGAAAGGCAAGCTCTTCCGATAGGCAGCAGGGGGGAAGAGGCCGTGCGAAATGGGGTCAGCGACGTTCCACTGGGGGCATCTCGCTGCGAAGCTAAACCTATGTAACTCATCGAAAACGGCTTGCATCGTCAATGCGGTAGTTGCCTCGCCTACCATTTCCTTGTCTGGAGACGTCGAGCAGTGACCGAGAGCGCACGGCATCGCCCCAGATACCCGATCCGGAGCGCGCTAGGGCGTCGTGGAGCACTGGAAAGTGCGGGCGCTGCGAACGCCCGGCGAGAATCGAAGCGCATCGGACATGGTTCGCTGCGCTCCCGCTAGGTCGTGAAGGGCGCACTGCACAGTGGCGAGATCGCGCGCTAGATCCATTAGGTCGGCGTTGCGCGCCAGCAGCGGCTTCCACAGGTCCACCGCCGCTTGCAACCGGCCTTGGCGCGCCAGCAGCACACCCAGGTCCGTGCCTGCGGTCAGCTGCAGCGGATCCAACGCGAGGAGCTCGCGGAAGCGCTTTTCCGATTCGGCTTCGTCGCCCCCGAGCCCGGCCAGAACCCCCATGCCTTCGAGTACCGCGGGATCCTGCGAGCCGGTGGCGTAAGCGGCGCGCAGCTGCGCCAAAGCGCTGATCCGGTCCTGCGATTGGCCGTTCATCACAGCCTGGTAGGCGGCAACGGCCAGGTCCCGTCCGTCTGCGCGCGGCGAAAATACAGCGGTGAGCACCCCCGCGCCCGAGCCGTTCTGCTCGGCGCCGGGCAGCTCCGGTCGGCGCAGGATGCGGTGGTCGGTCCAGGCGACATGCGGAATGTCCTCGGCGGAGGCGCGCGGCATATGGCAGGCGGTGCAGTCCTGCTGCTCAGGGTGGTGGGTGCGCGCGAACTCAGGCGCGCTATGGCAGCGCAGGCACTTGCCGCGGTAAAACGCAGCGCGCTGCTCGGGCGCGGGGCGGCTGTGGGGGTCGTGGCAGCTGGTGCAGCTCATGCGGTCGCCGCTGGCGCGCTTGCAGCCGCTCGCGCTCAACTGTTCCACCTCGCTCACGCCGCGGTTCAGCAGGCCTTTGTCGCGGAAAACAAAGTAGGAAAAGTAGTCGCCGATACGCTCGCCCGGCTTCCAGTCCAGGGCAGACCGCCCGGCGCGCGGCACCGTGATGTCGCCTTCCAGGTGGCAGGAGATGCAGACCGAGTCGCGCCGGTCGGGGTCGAGCTTCGCCGGGTTGACGACTGGAGCCTTACCCCCGGTTCGGACATGCGCGGTTGCGTCGCCGTGGCAGCTCTCGCAGGTGATGCCGCCCTGCCGGAATGGCAGGCCGGCAAAGCGGTTCAGGGTGCCGGGTTCGGCATGGGCCACGCCGCTCATGTGGCAGCGCAGGCAGGCGGGCTCCATCGGGATCGCCGGGGGCATTTCAGGCAGGCTGCCGAACCCGGGCTTCAGGTCGTAGCGGGCAGTGGCCGCATACCAGGCCACGGGCGACTCGAGCAGGTAGCCATCCTGGGTGTAGAGGTAGGTAACGCCGAGGTGGCCGGAGCCCAGGAAGTACTGGAGCTGATGCTGCCCGCGAATGTTGGCGTTTTGCGGATCGCTGAAGCTGAGCGAGGCGGTGCTCGCGCTTTGCGACACTGCGTACTGCACCCCGGAAGGCGCAGCGGTAAACTCGCCCGGCAGCAGGTGGTCGGCGGCGAGCCCGCTCGCGTGCGCCTTGGGCGTTTCGAGGTAGCTCGCGTAGATGGCGCTGTGGCAGCGGGCGCATGGGGCGTCCGCCTTGGCGACCGTGGTTTGCGCGGCGGCTGGGAGCGCGAACAGCGTGGCCCCCAACAGCCAGGAAAGGCGGGCAATCATCTCCCGGCCACTGTACGCAGAGCGGGTGGCCGCGGGCAAACGAAATCAAATGCGTAGGCCTTGCTCATGCCTGCTGGGGGCAAAAATGCACATGCCAAAAACTTTACCCTTGACACCTGCTGCAATGAACAGCCTATAGTGATCCGCGATCCGGAGAAGGCCGTCCGGCCGGTTGGAATCGTTTTCAATCTTTGCGAGTTGGCATTGTTCAGCAGCAAAAGGTACACAGCAGGAGGAAAGATCATGCAAGTCCTGTTTTCCCGTGCGGCAGCAGAGCGGTTTGTACACGGTTTGACGATCACGATTGCGTTGTCGCTTTGCCTAGGGGTGCTGGGCGGCGTCAAGGCTCTGGCCCAGGCCAGCGCGGGCCTCAACGGCACAGTGGTCGACTCGTCGGGAGCCGTGATACCCGATGCCAAGGTTACGGTTACGAATGAGCAGACCGGAGCGGTGCAGAATTTGGTCTCCTCGAGCGCGGGCACGTTTGCGGCCACAGGCCTGACGCCGGACAAATACAAGGTCCAAGTGCAGGCGCCGGGCTTCAAGACGGAGGTGCAGAACGACGTCAATATCGAAGTCAGCGTGACGGCGACCCTGACGTTCACGCTCTCGACGGGCGAGGCCTCGCAAACCGTGGAGGTGACGGCGAATGCGATCTCGCTGAACACGACCTCGCCGCAGCTGGGCACCACGCTGGAGCCGGCGGTGGTGGCGGCGCTGCCGGTGGAGGTCTCGGGGCGCGGCCGCCAGATCGACTCCCTGCAGTTCACGGCACCGGGCACCACGGGCTCGACGTTCTCGCACCGCATCTCGGGCGGCGTCGATTTCCAGCAGGAAATTCTGTACAACGGCATTCCGGTGGTTCAGCCGGAAACCGAAGGGTATACGACCAACTTCAATCCGCCGTTTGAGATGGTGCAGGAATTCCGTGTGCAGCAGACCACGTTCTCCTCGCAGTTCGGATTGGGCCAGGGCGCGCTGACCTACCAGATGGCGTCGGGCACCAACCGCTACCACGGCGATGTGTTTGAAATCAACCGGAACAGCTATTTCGACTCTGTGGGCTTCTTCCACGGGCCGAACTTCGACCCTTCGAATACAAAGAACGCTCCGCCGACGGACCGCGAGAATAATTACGGCTTCACGATCGGCGGCCCGTTGAGCATTCCTCACCTGTACGACGCGAAGGACAAGACGTTCTTCCACTACAGCCAGGAATGGTTCAAGCAGGTGCTGGAGAACATCAACCCCGGAACGGTGCCGACGGTCCAGGAAAAAGCGGGCAACTTCAGCGATTTTGTCGATGGCAACGGGACCCTGATCCCGATCTTCGTGCCGCAGGGATTGACGACCTGCGCGGGTCTGACACCGGGCCAGCAGTTCCCGGGCAATGTGATCCCGACCAGCTGTTTCAGCGCAAACTCGACGGCGCTGCTGCAGTACATCCCGGACCCGAACCTTCCCGGCCACGTGAGCAACCGCAGTTATGCTCCGTATCCGAACAATGAGATTCAGCACGTGTGGGGCTTCACCATCGACCAGAAGCTGACGCCGCTGCAAAGCATTCACTACAGCGAGTGGCGCAATACCTACAACAACGTCGGATTCGATTCGGCCCCGATTGTGGCGCCGCCGAACCCGCTGAACAGTTTGAAGCAGTACCCCTACACAGGCACGGGCTTTCTGGTGAACTACGACTACTCGGTAACGCCCCACCTGGTGATGACGGCGGGCGCGGACTGGATCGGCGAGCTGAACGACCAGCTCACGGTGACGAAGGGGTATAACTCCCCGGTAATCCAGAACAGCATTGTCCCGCCGAGCATCGTGTGGCAGGGAACCTATGCGCCGACCACTTGGGGGACCAATGGCGCCTGGGTACAGTCGATCAACCGAAAGCTGGGCCTGGCGGCGGTGAACAACTGGCTATGGACCAAGGGCCGGAACACGTTCAACATCGGCGGCGAGGCGCGGCGCGCCTACCAGGACGACAACGAAGACCAGACGGCAGGCGGCCAGTTTACCTTCAGCCCGCACGAGACGTCGACCCAGGCAAACGGCGGAGCGAATTTCGGCACGTACGGCAGCGCGTTCGCGAGCTTCCTGCTGGGTACTCCGGACGAGGCGAACCGGAGTAACTCGCAGGAGCTGCGGCTGCGCAACTTCGACCTTTCCCCCTATATAGAAGATGACATCAAGCTGAGCCCGAAGTTGACCGTGAACCTGGGGGTTCGCTGGGACATCATGGTGCCGTTTACCGAGAACAATAACCTGGTGGTCTTCTTCAACCCGTACACGGCTAACCCCGGCGCGGATGGTCTGCCGGGCGCGGCGTCGCAGCTGGGGTCCGGCCCGGGCAGGGCAGGGTACACCCGGGCCGGCACGCATTTCGGGCATTTCGGGCCGCGGTTTGGACTGTCGTATGAGCTGAACCCGAAAACGGTGATACAAGGCGGGTACTCGCTGGCGTTCCTGGACGGCGGCGCGTACGAGTACGGAACGCACAAGGTGGCGGTGAGCTACGGCAACCTGCTGGTGGGCTCGTATTCGCAGAACTCGACCGGCGGCCTGAACTCCTCATACGGCAGCTGGGACAACCACCCCATGCCGAATCCCGCGCCGACGCCGTTCAGCCCGACGTTGGGATTGGGCACGCAGATATTTGACTTCAGCGAGCAGAACGGATACGCACCGTATGCCCAACAGTGGAATGTGAACGTGCAGCGCGAGCTGCCGTGGAACACTTTCCTGACCATGGCCTGGGTCGGCAATCGTGCGATCCACTTGGACGCGCAGCTGAACCCGGTCAGTCAGCTGCCGCCGGGAGAGCTGGCGCTCGGTGGAGCGTTGAGCGACACATTCAAGCCCGGGCAGACGACGCTGGACGGGGTCGCGGCGCCGTACGCGAACTTCGTGCGCGACTTCGGAGGCTCGGCCACGGTGCGGCAGGCCTTGCAGCCGTATCCGCAGTATGGCAACGTCTACAACCTGTTCGACCACGGCGGCTCGACCTATTATGAAAGCCTGCAGGTGACGGCGGAAAAGCGCCTGAGCAATGGACTTTCGTTTCTCGCCGCGTACACGCTGTCGCGCCTGATGGATAACACGAGCAGCGGCTTCGCGACCTTTACCGCAACAGCGGTGAATAAGTACAACCAGAAGGCGGAGTACACGGTTTCCACGTCGGACGAGCCGAACACGCTGAAGCTGAGCGGCACGTACGAGCTGCCGATCGGGCCGGGGAAGAAATACTTCAACAACCGAGGGGTGACCGGGCAGGCTCTGGGCGGTTGGCAGGTGAGCTGGATCACGGACTATGAAGCGGGCACGGCGTTCGGCGCGGTCGAAAACGGCTACCTGGGGCTGGGTAACTCGTTCGAGACCGGCAACAACCGGCCGAACATCGTTGCGGGGCAGCACTTCAACACGTCTTACCAGGCACAGCACGACTTTTTGGTGGGCAAGGTAACCGCGCGGCCCAGAACCTTCAACACGGGAGCGTTTGCCGACTCCGGTCAATATAACTTGGGCAATGCGGTTCGAGCCTACAGCGGGTTGAGAAATCCGGCCTTCTACAACGAGGACGCGAACGTTCGCAAGCATTTCTATCTAGGGGAGCGCTTCCAGGCGATCCTGCAGTTTGACTACTTCAACCTGTTTAACCGGACCCAGTTTCAAAACCCGGATAACAACCTCAACAATTCGACCTTCGGTCAGATTACAAACAACTCGGCGCAGCAGAACGCGACCTCGTACGGGAATCGACAAGGGCAGATTCAGGCGCGCATCGAGTTTTAAGGCAGTTCTCGTATCGGTGTAGAGGGAAGTTTTGCGGCAATGGGGCTTTTCCCGCCGGAAAAGCCCCATCCAACGATGCCGGCCGCTCTACGTGTGTATGAGAACTGCCCCGGCGGGCGCAGCAAGGACCGGGCCGCGAGCGATTTGCGGCCCGGCTTCCTTTTGCGAGAAACTTCACCGTATGAGACGAACGGGCCTGCGTGCGGGTCTACAAAACGCAGAGCAAAAGCGCCGACGCGCGGCAGCAGAGAATGACCTATGCAGAGCCACAGCAGCAATCGAGCAACGCGCAAGCCAAGCAGGCAAAAGCCTGAACCAGGATCGAGTCCGGCGCTCACCCATGGGCGCGAGAGTCGGACGGCGAAGTTCAGCCCGGCAAAAACGAGAGATCGGGCACTTGCGCTACAGTCTAAGGAGCGGCGGAAGGCGAATTTTGCTGTTGAGCTTTCGGTCGGGTATTCCTGTAGGCGCGGCTTGTCGATCGTAAAGTTTATCTCTCCAGCGACGTTTGCGGTTTCCGCTGCACTGCTGCTTTCCTCTGCGGTCGGCTGGTGCGCTCCTGCGGCCGCTCCTTTTGAGCGCCAGGCGGCGCGCTTGAACAACGTGGGCGTCGGCTTGATCGATCAGGGGTTGGCCGAAAAGGCCCTGGCCCAGTTTGACGAGGCGCATCGCGCCGATGCCGCCGCCGCCGCCCCGTTGCTCAACGAGGGTTTGGCGCTGATCTACCTGCAGAGGCTGCCGGAGGCGGAAAAGGCGCTCGATGCGGCGTCCGCGATGGAACCGACCAGCGCGGGAGTGTGGTACAGCCTGGGCCTGGCCCACTTCGATTCGGGCGAGCAGAAGCTCGCGCTCGAGGCCTTTGAGCGCGCCGCCGCGAACGCGGGCAGCGATCCCGACGTGCACTATTATATCGGCGCCGTGCACCTTGCGATGGAGGACTACCCCGTCGCGACATCCGAGTTCGAGAAGGCTCTCGCGATCAATCCGCTGCACGCCTCGGCGCAGTACGGGCTGGCGCGCGCGATGCTGCGCATGGGCAAAACGGATGAGTCGCGCGAGCACCTGGCACAGTTCAAACACATCACCCAGGCGCACATCGGGACGCTGCTGAGCGCGAACTACGGGGAGCAGGGTCACCTGGCTAGGGTCGAGGAGATGCTCGCGCCGCCCGCGCATGCCGGGGCTATGATTCCCGTGCGGTTCGTTCCGGCGAACCCTGCGCCGGTGAGTCGCACGGCTTCGGCGGGGGCCTGTATCGCGGACCTGCGAGGCACGGGGGAGAAGGACATCCTAACCCTCGGCAGCGGAGAAAACGCCCTGAACGCCTACCGTGTGGGCGACGCGGGCGTGCCCCAAGCGATGGACCTGAGCGGGACCGGCCTGGTCGCGAAGGGAACCGGGGTTGCCTGCGCGGTGGGCGACTACGACAACGATGGGCTGCCCGACCTTGCCGTCGCGCTCACGGATCGCGTGGTGCTGCTTCACAACTTGGGGCACGGCAGGTTCGCCGACGCGACCGCCGCGAGCGGTTTGCGCCCGCTCGATCGTCCGCAGGGGCTCAGCTTTGTGGACTTCGACCACGACGGCGATCTCGATCTACTGATCGCCGGCGCGGCGACATCGGGAACTCCCAACGTTCTGTGGCGCAATAACGGGAACTCGACCTTTACCGAGTGGACCGAGCCGACAGGGCTGGGCGGCAAGGCGAGCACGGAGGGGATGACGCTTTCCGACATCAACAACGATCGCGCCGTGGACCTGGTGGTGACCGGCAAGGGCGCGGCGCCGATTGTGTATGAGAACCAGCGTGAGGGCGCGTTCCGGCAAGTGGCGCTGTACAGCGAGCCGGAGCCGGCGACCCGCGGGGTGGTGGCCTTCGACTTCAACAAGGATGGGTGGATGGACCTGGCGGTAACCCATGCGGCGGCGCCGGGGCTGACCCTGTGGCGTAACCGCGATGGGGGCGGGTTCGAGCGGGTCGCGATGCCGACGGAGGGGATAACGGGAGCCTGGGGTGTGACCGCGATCGACTTCGACAACGACGGATGGATCGATCTGGCGGCTCTGGTTGAAACGCCGCGCGGGGAAAAGCTGAAGGTATTCCGCAACCTGGGCTCGGAGGGATTCCAGGATGTGAGCGCGGCGCTCGGTCTCGACAATGTGGATGTGGAAGGCGCGCGGACGCTGATTGCGGCGGACATGGACGGCCACGGCGCGGCGGACCTGGTGGTGGGGCGCGGCGCGGAGGCGCCGTTGCTGCTGCGCAACTTGGGCGGCAGCCGCAACCACTCGCTGCGGCTCGACCTGACCGGCTTTGCGGACAACAAGCTGGCGCTGGGAACCAAGGTCGAGGTGGTGGCGGACGGCGTTTCGCAGATGTTCGAGGTCGCGGGGGCGTCCGGGTACCTGGGGCAGGGCTCGACCGAGATCCTGGCCGGCCTGGGACCCAGCGAGCGCGCGGATGTGGTTCGGATGGTGTGGCCGACCGGAGTGCCGCAGGATGAGCTCAGTTTGGCGACCGGCAAAACTGTCGCGCTCAAGGAACTGGACCGGCGCGGCAGCTCGTGCCCGGTTCTGTTCGCGTGGGACGGCGCCAAGTACAGGTTCGTTTCGGACATCATCGGCGCGGCCGTGGTGGGGCACTGGATGTCGCCCACCACGCGCAATCAGAGTGACTCGGACGAGTGGGCCAAGGTGGACGGCGACATGTTAAAGGCGCGCAACGGCCTGTTGAGCCTGCGCTTCGGCGAACCGATGGAGGAGATCAACTACATCGACCAGCTGCGGCTGGTAGCCGTGGACCACCCTGAAGGCACCGAGGCCTACCCGGACGAGCGCTTCCTGAGCGAGAAGCCGTTCGCCGCCGGGTCCACCGTGGTGGCGTCGCGCGAAACCCGTTTGCCGGCGGGCGCATGGGGCGATCGCGGCGAGGACGCGCTCCCCCTGCTGGCCCATCGCGACCACGACTACCTGCGCGACTTCACCAACCTGAGCTATGGCGGCTTTGCCCGCGAGCACACGCTCACGCTCGACCTCGGGCCGTGGTCGCCCGCGCGCCCGCTGCGGCTTTTCTTGAGCGGCTACATCGAGTATTTCAGCGCAAGCTCGATGTATGCGGCCTGGCAGGCGGGGCTTGCGCCCCAGCCGCCTACTCTGGAAGCGCAAATGCCCGGCGGCGAGTGGAAGACGATCCTGCCGGACATGGGCTTTCCCGCGGGTCTCCCGCGGACGATTGTGGTCGACCTCACGGGCAAGCTGCCGCCCGGCGTCACGCGCGTGCGCATCCGCACCAACCTGCAGATCTATTGGGATCAAGCGCTGGTCGACAATGGCGCCGCGACGCAATCGCGTCAAACTGAGCTGCCCTTGGCGCTGGCCAGCCTACGGTTTCGCGGCTATCCGAAGCAGACGGAGGGCGCGACCCCCGGCGACCTAACCTACGACTACGGGCAGATTAGCGCGACCGGGCCATTCCGGTGGCAGCGCGGCAGCTACACCAGCTACGGCGCCGTGACCCCGCTGCTGCGGGCCAAGGACGACCGGAACGTGATCTTCGGCAGCGGCGAGGAGATCGACGCTGAGTTCAGCGACGGCAGTCTGCCTCCGCTGCCGCCCCACTGGACGCGCGATTACTTCTTCTATGCCGACGGCTACGTAAAGGACATGGACTTCTACGAGGCATCGCCGTTTACCGTCGCGGAGGTGCCGTTCCACGGCATGAGCGGCTACCCGTACCCGGCAACCGAACACCCGCCCGAGAACCTGAACTACGAACTGCGCTGGAACGATCGGTTCGAGACCGGCGACCGGCAGCAGCTGTTCCAGTTCCACTATCAGCCGGTAGTCTCGGCGCCGATTCAGGCGACCGCGAGCGGAGGGGGCTTGTAGCCGAACGCCGCATCGAGCGCGCCCGCGACAAGTAAGACCAGCTCGTCCGCATACGGCACGCCGGCGATTTGCACACCGATCGGTAATCCCTCGTCCGACTGACTGACCGGGACCACGGCGGCCGGCGCGCCCAGCAGGTTGAACGGCTGCATGAATCGCATCGCGTCGAGATAGTCGACCCGGGCGTCGTCGACGGTCCACGCGCGCTCGCCGTGGCGGAACGCCGGCACGGCGCAGACTGGGGTCAAGAGCAGGGGCGAGTCGCGCAACTCTTCCAGCATCCGCTGGCGGACCAGGTCCAGATCGGCCCAGGCGGCGAGCAGTTTGGTGGCGTCGAGTCGCGGCCGCGAGGCGGCGATCCCAAGAAACTCGCGAAAGACGGGGCTCAGCTCGTCCCGGCGGCCCGCGATTGTCGGTTGGTAGAACATTGCGCCGCACTGGACGAAGAACAGGTCCCAAAGCTTGCGCGCGGCTTCGAGCGAGGGCGGCGGCACGATCCGTTCCACGCGAAAACCCTGCTCGCGCAGCGCTTCGGCGGCCACCCTGACCGCGCGGCGCGTTTCCGGAGTCACGGGGCCGTCGTCCTCAAACCATCCGATCCGGACCTGCTTTGCCTCTTCGAACGAAATCTCACGGCAAATCACAGGCGCGCTCGCCGGGTCGCACGGATAGCGCCCCGAGGCGACCCTGAATAGCAGCGCGACGTCAGCAATGGTGCGCGCCATAGGCCCAATCGCGCCCAGGGTCGAGAAGGGCCCCACGCACGGCGGCACGTGGCCAATGGCGGAGATGCGCCCGGCCGTGGGTTTGAGCGCGCAAATGCCCGAAAAGTGAGCCGGTTCGCGCACGGAGCCGCCGCTGTCGCTGCCCAGGCCCCCCGCCGAGAGCCCCGCAGCGATCGCCGCAGCCTCGCCGCCGCTCGATCCGCCCGGCGTACGCTCGGGATCCCACGGGTTCAGCGTGCGCCCGTGCAGAAGGTTGTCGGTTTCATACGCCATCAGGAACTCGGGGCAGTTCGTAATGCCTAAAATCACCGCGCCCGCCTCGCGCAGGCGACGCACGGCCTCGGCATCGCGCGCGGCTATGCAGTCGCGCCGCAGCAGGCTGCCGGTCTCGCAGCGATGGCCGGCGACCTCGATAGATCCCTTCACGGTGACGGGCAATCCGGAGAGCGGACCGGGCTCGGGATTCCCGGCCTGCGCGCGCACCCGCTCCGCGTCGAAGTCGACGATCGCGTTCAGCGTCGGGTTCAGGCGCTCGATACGGCGGATGTGCTCGTCGGCCAGCTCAAGGGCTGAGAGCTTTCCGGCGCGCAGGAGCGCAAGTTGTTCCACAGCGGGTTGCAGCGCGATGCTCATCGTTTGCGTTCGATGATAGAGGTCCAGTTCCGTTGCTTCTAAAATAAAAGGGCGACGATGCCGAGCGATAACTACGATTGGGCAGCCTTCCTGGGACGCGCCGCAGAGGCGCTTGACGCCGACGCGATCCGGCTCAGGCTGGAGGGGAAAACGGTTGCGATCACCGGGGCCGGAGGCTTTCTCGGCTCGGCGCTGGCGCGTCGGATCGGCTCATTTTCTCCTCGGCGTTTGGTGCTGCTCGATGTAGTCGAGCACGGCTTGCACGATCTGGACTCAGAGTTCGGGGCCGTCCCGCGCGACCTGGTGATCGGCGATGTTTGCGACTCCGCGCTGATTCAGGACCTGTTCACGCTGCGGCGCCCGGACGTCGTTTTTCACGCGGCCGCTCTGAAACACGTGTGGCTGATGGAGAGCAATCCCTTGGCAGCCGCACGGACCAACATCCTAGGCACGCGCACGGTGCTCGAAGCCGCGAACGCAGCCGGAGCCGGACGATTTGTGCTGATCTCGACCGATAAGGCGGTGGAGCCGGCGGCCATCATGGGAGCGACCAAGCGCGTAGCCGAGCTGCTGGTGCTCGCCAACCACGGCCCGGCGCAGGCATCGGCGGTTCGTTTGGGCAACGTTCTCGGCTCGACCGGGAGTGTGGTTCCGGCGTTCGAGCGGCAAATGGCGCGCGGCGGCCCGCTCACAATTACAGACGCGCGCTGCACACGCTATTTCTTCTCGCTCGACGAGGCCGTGAACGTGCTGCTTTCCGCGCTTCTTCTCGACCAAAAAGCCGCGCTTGCGATTCCGCGCGCAGGCGCTCCGCAGCACGTGGTCGACTTGGCTGATTTTTTGCTGCACAGCGCCCGAACAGATGTGCCCATCGAGTACTCCGGCCTTCGCCCCGGCGAGCGTCTCACCGAAGCGATGCTCGCGCCCGACGAAACCGCGCGACCATCGAGCGGGGGCTCCTTGCAGCTGGTCGCGCCCGGCGCTCCGCTCCCCGGCTCTTCGGTTGTGCGCATTGACGCGGCCGTCCGCACGCGCGATCTACCGGCCCTGCTGCTCGCCATCGCCGAGATCCTTCCCGACTACCAGCCCAGCCCAACCCTTCTCGCATGACGAAAACCATCGCCGTCGTCACCACATCCCGAGCCGACTACAGCCACCTGTACTGGCCGCTGCGGGCCATCGCCGCGCACCCGCAGCTGGAGCTCAAACTCATCGTGCTCGCCTCGCACCTATCGCCCGAGTTCGGCGGCACCGTGCGCGAAATCGAGGCCGACGGCCTGCCCATCGCGGCGCGCCTCGAGTGCCTGCTCAGCTCGGACACGGATGTCGGCATGGCCAAAAGCATCGGCGTCGCCGTGCTTTCGCTCGCCGACACGCTCGCCGCGATGCGCCCCGACCTGCTGCTCGTCATCGCGGACCGCTACGAGATGCTCGCGCCCGCCTCCGTCGCGCTCGCGCTGCGCATTCCCATCGCGCACATTGAAGGCGGCGAGCGCAGCCAAGGCGCCATCGACGACGCCGTGCGCAACGCTCTGACCAAGATGAGCCACGTCCATTTCACCTCGACCGAGGAGGCCCGCGCGCGCGTGATCGCCATGGGCGAGGAGCCGTGGCGCACGCACCGAGCGGGCGCGCCTTCGCTCGACCACCTGCGCAAGAGCGCGCTGCTCGACCGCGCGGACATCGAGCGCCGCCTCGATCTCGATCTGTCGCGGCCAACGGCGCTTATCGCCTATCACCCCGTCACTCTGCTCGCCGACACCAATGCGGAAGCCGACGCCCTGTTCGCCGCGTTCGAGCAGATGGAGCAGCAGCTGATTTTCTGCTTCCCGAACGCCGACGCGGGCAGCCGCGCTCTGGCCGCGCGAGTACGGGAGCTTACGAAGCAACGCCACGGCCGCTTGTTCATCAACCTCCCCGCCGTCGAGTATTGGAGCCTAATGCGGCAGGCGTCGCTGTTCCTCGGCAACTCCAGCAGCGGTATCATGGAGACCGCTTCCTTCGCGCTCCCGACCGTGAACGTCGGCATGCGGCAGCAGGGGCGCGAGCGACCACCCAACGTCATCGATGCCGAACCCAATACGGCTGCCATTCTCGCCGCCATCCACCGCGCGGCAAGCCCCGCGTTTCGCGCGTCGCTCGCCGGCATGCGAAACCCATACGGCGACGGACACGCGGCCGAGCGCATCGTAAACGTCCTAGCCGAGCTGCCCCCGCGCGACCGCCTGCTGGTGAAGCTCTCGTGAGGATCCCGCTTTCGTCGCCCGACATCTCGGAAACTGAGATCGAGGAAGTGGTCGCAGTGCTGCGAAGCTCGCGTCTGAGCCTGGGCAGGAAAATGGAAGAGTTTGAGGAGAGCGTGAGCCGCTATGCCGGGCAGCCCTTCGGCATCGCCGTAAGCTCCGGCACCGCGGGCCTGCACCTGTGCGTCCGTGCGCTCGGCATCGGCCCCGGCGACGAGGTCATTGTTCCGTCTTTTACCTTTATAGCGGCGGCAAATGCCGTTCGCTATGAGGGCGCCGCGCCGGTATTTGTCGACATCGAGCCCGGCTCGCTCAACCTCGATCCAGCGCGTATTGAAGAAGCGATCACGCCCCGCACCCGCGCCATCCTCGTGGTCCACACTTTTGGCCGGCCCGCCGCGATGGGGCCGATTCTCGCCCTCGCGCGCCGCCACAACCTGCGCGTCATCGAGGACGCATGTGAGGCCATCGGAGCGGAGTACGAAGGGCGCCGCGCGGGCTCGTTCGGCGACGCCGGGGTGTTTGCCTTCTACCCCAACAAGCAGATCACCACGGGCGAGGGCGGCATGGTCGTCACCCGCGATGCAGCGCTCGCGCGCGACATCCGCGCCATGCGCAACCAGGGCCGGTACGAGAGCGACGCCTGGCACCAGCACTCGGTGCTCGGGTTCAATTACCGCCTGTCCGAGATCGCCTGCGCCCTCGGCTGCGCGCAGATGCGGCGCATTGAATCGATCCTCGCCGCGCGCGAGCGGGTGGCGCGCGCGTATCACTCGCAGCTCGATGGCTCGCCTGAGATTGTGCGTCCCGAAATCGAAGTCCCCGGCGCAAGAATCAGCTGGTTTGTCTACGTAGTCCGGCTTGCGGAGCGCTTCAGCCGGCCCGATCGCGACGCCGTAATGCAGGCCCTGCATGCGCGCGGAATCGGCTGCGGACGTTACTTCGCGCCCATTCACGCGCAGCCCGCGTATCGCGATTTTTCCGGGCACCATCCGCTGCCCGTCACTGTGCAGGCAAGCGAGCGCACGCTGGCATTGCCGTTTTTCAACTATCTCTCGCGTGAGCAAGTCGCTGAAGTTGTTGAAGCGCTCAAGGCAGCGCTCGCGAACGTCGATTGAAAGGGGCGCCCCACACCGCCAAAGCGAGATATGGGGCTTTTTATTGACGAATGGAGAGTGGTTAAACCGCCAACCTTGGCTTTGACAGCAGCAGCGCAGCGAAGCTTGACCTGGTCGGCACGAAGACAAGGAACCAGAGAACCGCTGCCGCCAAGCCGGGAACCACTCCGCTCGGATCCATGGTGAAGTGGTAGTTCAGGATATTGATCACAACCGGGGCCAAAATGGTCAACGCAAGAGGAATAAATCGCCCACTCAGGAGCAGCAGAGCGCCGATAACCTGGACGGCGAAGACCAGAACCATGAAGTGGGAGGCACTCACCGCCATAAAGAATTGAACGGCGAGCGGCGATTGCGGCGGGGGCTGGTGAATAAAGTGCAGAAACCCGTTTAGACCGAAGACAAGGAACATAACCCCGAGCAAATAGCGGGCGATTGCGGCGATAACTTTCACTGATTTCTCCTTGGCACTTGCAAGCTATACAAATCATCGGCGGTACGATCGCCTGACGCGGGCAAAGCAAAACCGTCAGAGCAGCAGCGCGGACACTTGTTCCTCAAGCGCTGTCAGGAACGCAGTGCGATCCGCTTTGCCCTGGTCCACCGGAGCCGTTCCCCCAGCCTGCACAAAGTTCACACCGGTGATGCCGATAAAGCCGAGTATCTGGCGTAAGTAGGGAGTCAAAGCGTCAAAGGAAGCGGCCGGCGACCCCGCTACGTACTGTCCCGCGCTCGCCACTACGATCGTTGCCTTCTTCCCTGACGCAAGCCCCTTGGGTCCTTCCGGCGTGTACTGGAAGGTCTTCCCGGCCCGTACAACGTGATCGATCCACGCCTTCAAGATCGCCGGCAAATTGAAGTTGTATAGAGGTGTTCCAATGATGATCGTGTCTGCTTCCAGCAGTTCAGCCGTCAGTTCATCTGAAAGCGCAAGCGCTCGCCTGTGGTTCTCCCCGTGCTGCTCCGGCGGGGTATAAGCGCCCATGATCCAGTCGAGATCGACAAAGGTCATCGGCGTCGTCGTGAGATCGCGCTCAATCACCTTGCCTTCAGGATGCCTGGTCCGCCAGGATGCAACGGCTGTGGCGCTCAGGGTGCGGGAGAACGAGTAGCTCCCTCGTGGGCTTGCAT